>CAZFDP010000001.1:0-30141 GCA_964518185.1 uncultured Phocaeicola sp.
GAACTACCCCTAAGCTAAAGACTTAGGGGTTTTCAAATACGATATTTACTATAAAATAGGTAAAATCGAAAAAATAAAAGTATTCCCCCCGAAAGTTGGAAAAAAATTTGCGTAGGGGGGAAATAATATATATATTTGCGGAAATAATTGCAATATCATGGAAAACGATAAAGATTTTCAGGGAAAAATAAATGAGAATTTTAATGCTGGCAATGACCAATTCAATATGAAGACAATATATAGTCCTCATATAAATTTAGATTTTCCGGCTCGAATTTCGTCTCAGCTATTTAATTATGGCCAATACAGATGGAAGATGAATGTACGTCCATTTCGTTTGCTGATGATGGTTACACAAACTCTTGCAATGGAAAAACAACAAACGCCTTTATTATTTCCTGAATATGTATTTCCATTAAGTAAAGTGTTCGAGTATATGGGTATTGCTAACAATAACAAAAGATACGATTTGTTAGCAGCTGACACCAAAGAACTTATGAGCACCGTAATTGAAAAGAAAGAAAAATCCAAGAAAGGTAAATTCAAATGGATTGGTAAAACATTGATTTCAATGTGTAAAATTGATTCTGAAGATTCATCACTCAGAATCAAAATCAACGAAGAATCGAGAGATTATTTAGTTGGAATGAAAAGATGGTCGGAAATCCAACCAAGAATATATCTTAAACTTACTACTGCATACCAAAATTGGTTTTATGCCTATTTTAAAAAGGAATTGTACCTGATAGAAAATTCCAACAGCAAAGTGAAAATAACCGTTGAAATTAGTACATTAAAGGAAATGTTATATCTTGATGAAGTCAAGACTTATAACGAATCTAAAAATGCTAACGAAAAATTTTTCAATAAAGTTATTGGTATAAAAAAACCAAAAACTTGGAAGTACAATAGTACAGATGAACTTGATAATGAACCTTGGGATTATTATACTGAAGATAATAAAGCTACCGGAACTCTCTATGGTATAACAGCTTCGACAGATATTAATGTAACTTCTTTCCCTATAAAAGAAGGTAAGACATACACCAAAATTTGTTTCATTGTTGGTTATAAAAAAGCCTATGTTACAAGAGATAAGGTTAGAAATACATCGAAAAAGCCAATAATTCCCGATTCAGTATCACCTTCCAAAAGAAGAAGAACTGCTGCATCGTCACGAATGATGAATGATTTATTTACTAACACTTATTACCTTGAATCATGTGCTAATCCAATCAATGGAAAAGACATACCTCAAATAACACATATTTCTATTCCAAGAAATGATGTTTTAGAATTGCTCAAAGCATACAACATGGCCAATCCTGATAAAATGAAAACCATAGAAGAATTTGGCAAAGACCTAGGATACGAAATAGATAAAAATGGGGATTTCATCAAGGACATTAATAAACCATTAGATATCAAATAAATGTTTTTTGATTGCATTGAAAAACAAATTGCTATACATTATAAAAGTCAGTATAATTCTAATAAATTCCCAGTAGATAGAATCAAATATAATATTCTATCAGGTAATAATTATACTCTTAAAGACTTATTCTCGTTCTTAAATGAATTGAGACTAAACTTATATATTCAAGAAAAAAAAGTGGAATCTATAAAAGATTTAGCATTTGCACTTAAAAATGAGCGAAAAACCAATTCTATAACCAGATTAGAATTACTAACAGAGTTAGGTCTGAATTTTAATACAATCAATAAGATTGAAAGTGGGAAAAACCTTCAAAAAGAAACATTAAAGAAATATTTGTCTTATTTTCCAAATCTTCAAGTACAAATCAAAAATAGCTAAAACATGCTCATATATACAAATCTGCAATTAGATTTGTATAAAAATATAAGTGTAGATTAATCTTGCTAGACCCATCTACACTTATATTTTTTAGGTTAATTCACTTGTCACCGTAATGATTCTTCAGTTTTACAATTTATTTTTTAATTTCAGATGAGTATTTGTTACTTTCAAATATCGATAAAAAGTACCTCTTGAAATTCTTAAAGACTTACAAATATCTAATACTTTCATTCCTCCTTTATACATGTGAGATGCAGCATCAGCTATTTTTTGTGCATCATCTGATAATCCTGGTTTTCTACCCAATTTTATTCCTTTTCTCTTGGCTTCTTCAATACCCGCTTTTGTCCTTTCTATCATTAATTCTCTTTCAAATTGAGCAAATGCTCCAATTATTTGAGTAAACAAAAGACTTTGTGCAGAGGAAGTGTTTATGTTATCAGACAAACTTACAAGTTCTATTTTCCGATTTTTAAAGTCTTCAATTAAGAATATTAATTGTTTCAATGAACGTGCTAATCTATCTAATTTCCATATAACCAAAGTATCTCCTTCACGCAATAAATCAAGAACATAATTAAAAACAGGTCTATTCTTAACAGCACTTGTTTTCTCCGTAAAAACATTATCACATCCTGCCTTCTCTAATGCGGTAATTTGTAAGCCCAATTCTTGCTCATTTGTACTTACCCGTGCATATCCTATCTTCATATTTCAATAGTTTTATAAATACTTACACTTGAATAAATATATCCTTACATTTTTAGTTTCTAATTAAAGGAACGTTTAATGATACAAATTTTCTAATAAATAAAATAGTTAAATAATGTTTGGAGGATTTTTCTTTATACTGATTGGGTTGTACTCGTTCTACTACATTGGTATGATTGGATATGACCTTTATGTGGCCGATAAAATGGCTCATGGCGAATGCGAGGTACAAGTAGTTGATGTATCTGCAGCAGCAAGCAGTTATGTCCCTAAAGATGTTAGATGCATGATTGAAGGGGAAAGCCCAAACAAGAAAAGTCCTGACAGTACTCCGCAAGAAGGTGACATGGGTGGGGGTAGAGGTGAATATATCGGTAATGATTATCAGGATGGTCATTCTATTGTAGACCTTAAAGGTATGTTCATGAAGGAAGCTCAAACTCCTAGTCTCTTTTCTGGTATTCAAATGTCATTCTAATTTTTTCTATTTATAAACATTTAAACAATTGTTTTATGAAAATCTTTAATTTACAGAAAGTGAAGACAGTGCTGACAGGATTGTCTTTGATGTGCAAGCGTTCCTTTGCTTACATTTGTTTGGGTTTCTTGAGCTGCGCTACAGCCTTTGCTCAGGCTAACACTGAAATGGGTACAAAAGCTCTCGGTGAAGTGACTACCAAGATTGCAGCCTATGTTCCTTTTGTACAAAACCTCATTTATGCCATCGCAGGGGTAGTGGCGGTTATTGGTGCCATTCAGGTGTATATGAAAATGAACAATGGCGACCAGGATGTATCTAAATCTATCATGATGCTTGTAGGCGCATGTCTGTTCCTTGTAGCAGCAGCTGTTGCATTGCCTAAATTCTTTGGTGTGGGTTGATGATGGAATATCGTAGCTATAACATATACCGTGGTTTGCAAAGACCTTTCAAACTTTTCGGATTGAAGGGTATCAATATCGCCTGGGGATTCGGTGGGGGGCTCGTCTGCTTTCTTGCCTTTGCGCTGGTATATTGGTTACTCGGATTCTTTTGTGCATTGATGGCAGTCGCTTGTATCGCAGGATTCTGCATCTATAAGATTAGTTATCACATGAAATATGGTTTGCACAACAAAAACCGGATGCACGGTATATGGATAGCCAAGAATCTCATCAAACCTACTTATCGTAATTGAAATCTCTGATTTAATTCACTCTTTATTTATTTTAAAAATTAAGTTTTATGAAATTCAAGATTATGTCTTTCGCAGCTATGGCTGCATGTGTGGCTTTTACAAGCTGTTCTAATGATGACGAACCGTCTAACAAGGGTGGTGTAGTTGCTTTGTCTCAAGTGAATGTAGGTATCAACAACCTTTCTTCACGTGCAGGTATTACAGCAGGTTCATTTGCAGGTAATGAATCGATTGGGTTGTTCCTCTTCGGTGGTACAGGCGTTGATGACGCTTCTAATAGCCGTTATAACGTGGGTGACAACCAGGCTTTGGTTGAACCGCTGAACATCAAGTACACTCGCGGTGGTGAAGGTGCAACCGAAAATCCTGAATGGTGGACATCACAGACTCCTATCATCCTTTCTTCAAAGGCAGGTAAGCTTTATAGCTATTATCCTTATGCTGAAGGTGCGGCCAATGCTGACGCTAAGGCAATCCCTGTAAATGTAGCAGCTAGCCAGGGTACAGGTATCTCTGATGGTACTAAGGATGATGTTCAACCTGACTACATGTATGGTACTGTCATTAGTGAAGTAAGCAACAAGACTCAACATGTTGACATCGAAATGAACCATGCTCTCGCTATGGTTTCATTCAAATTCGTTCGTAACACTTATCCTGGCGACGGCAAGATTACTCGTATTGAACTGAAGAACAAGGTTGATGGTACTTATGTAAAGAACGGTGCGGCTACTATGCACCTCGGTACAGGTGATATCACTGGTGGTACTGCTGGTTCTGTATATTGCTTACCGAATGTTGTCTTAACAGATTTGACTGCATCAGAAGAAATTCCTCACATGCTTGTTTATCCTAACGCTACTGATTTGGGCGTAGGTGACGTTATCCTTGCTATCACAATGGATGACAAGACTTATGAAATTGCATTGCCTAACACTTTGAGCGCAACTTCTGACGTTTATGCCTGGACAAAGGGTAACAACTACGTTTATACTTTGAATATGAACGGTTATGGTTTCGGTGCTGATGATGAAGACGGTCGCGATGATATCGACGTTACTATCGCTCAGTGGATTGAACAACCTGCTTCTTCTGGTGACTTGAACAAGCCTATCAATTGATTCATGGGGTTCTAAAATCCAAATTATAGACTTTAGACTGAAAACGTTGGGGAGGGGACTCAATGTTCTCTCCCTTTTAAATAATCCGATACGATGAAGAAACTGTTTCTTTTGATTCTGATGACGACATTGATGACAATTGGAAAAGCAACTGCCCAAAGCTTTTCACTTCGTACAAGCATAACCATGTTGGCCACAGCTACACCCAACATAGAAATGTCAATGCCGGTCAGCAAGAAGATTTCCGTACATCTGCCGGTTATGTATAATCCGTGGATTATGAAAGAAAACAGCCGGTTCCAACAACTGACTGCCATGCCGGGTATCAGATGGTGGCAGCAACAATGCGGAGTTCATTATTTCTGCTCTTTCTATGCCATCGCATCCCGTTATCACGTGGGTGGATGGTTGGACAGCAAGTACCGTTACGACGGTACCGGTTACGGTGGGGGCGCAGGTGTCGGTTACAGCTGGGTACTCAGTGACCACTGGAATCTCGACTTCGAGGCAGGCATCGGGATAATCTGGGCTGATTATGATAAATGTGGGTGGCAATCCGATTCACATCGGTACGGTTCATATAAGGGTTTGAGATTCATACCTACAAAACTGGATATTTCTATAGCATACTTTTTTTGATAACTTGAACAGGGAGGTTATTTATTATGTGTTTTGAAGAACGTATACAGCAAATGATGTTCATACATGAACATATCAAAAAACGCAAGACAGGTTCCTATCGGGACTTGGGTGCAAGGCTAAACATGTCTAAAAGTAATATAGGACGCATTTTCGAAACTTTGCGAGGATTCGGCGCTGAAATAGAGTTTGATACGCTGCTGAATTCCTATTACTACAAGAATTCTTTTGACATTGAACTTAACATTAAAAGATAACGGTGGATATGAAAAGGCATGTGTTGTTTATATCTTCCGTATGTGGACTGCTGTTGATGGTGGCTTGTAATACGGCACAACGGTTAGGAATGGCTGAACGCAAGAACCAAAGCAGCATCCGACTGCCGTTCAAATCCGAGCAGAAAGATACGGCAACCTTTAAGGTCCCACAATTCGTGACCTATGAAGACGGTAGTGGTAACAAAAATGTCATCATGACCGCTGAACGGGATTCTGTTTCGGGTAATTACGAATTGATGGGCGGACAATTAGGTGAGATTACGGTAACTGCGGCAGCAAAGTCTGTGGCTGAACGCAACGGCAAGATAACACTGGACTTTGTGGTGACTGTACCGGAGAACCTGATGATGAGGGATTGGAGGATGGTCATAAAACCCATGCTTGATAATGGAGGCGAAGTCATGCCATTGGATTCACTTGAAATAACAGGTATAGAGAATTATAATTTCAACCTCCGTAGACAAAGACAACTGAATCGGGAGTTGAATAATGTCAGACGGTCAGAACATGCACTGCTCAGACGAAACCAATGGGCACAGTTCCGACAAACTGGAAAAGAAAGTGAAGGTTCAGTTTCCGCTTATGGGACACAAGGCGGGGGACAAGGGGCTATCAACGCATCAGCAGACCTTAGCGGGAAAGGCATGCGACTGGATACAGTGATGGTAAAGGGTTATGACTATGTGTATTTCTACTCTCAAACACTACAATCGGGTGGACTGGCTACCCGATTGAAGGTATGGTTTGATTCTTATATCGTAAACTGTGGGGACGATGTGTATCCCTTGGCATCTTCGGATACCGTAGGTTTCAATATATCATCATTCCTTCAATTCATGGATAGGGCTCCTCGATACGTGCGCAAGACTGTATACCGTAAGGTAACAGACAAGATGACCGCTCAAATTCAGTTCAAGGTGGGCGACAATGCAGTCATCGACACGCTGGCCCAAAACAAAAGTGAGCTACAGAAAGTACGCATGAAACTCCAAGAATTGGCTGAAGGCAATGAATTTGTCATTGACTCTTTATATATTGCCGCATTTGCTTCGCCCGAAGGGGCCTGGTCACTGAATGCTGAACTGGCACGGAAACGGGGTTCAAGCATTCGCGACTACCTGATGGCTATGGATAGCTATAATGTACTGCCAGAGTCTGAATGCATCATAGCGGATGCTGAAGCTGAAGACTGGCAACGGTTGCGTGGACTTATCATGGCATCACCGTATGTGGTACACGCTGAACAAATAGCAAATATCATTGACACACAGAAAGAAGCAGATATGAGGGAAACGCAGATACGTACAGGATATCCTGTCGATTATCAGTATATTCGTGAACACCTTTATCCGGAACTGCGGGCGGTGGACTTCACATTCTGCTTGGCAAGGCGGAATATGGTTGAAGATGTCATGTTTACCGATGAGATAGATACACACTACGCAGAAGCGGTAGAACTGATGCTACAACGTAAATATAAAGAGGCGATGCCCAAATTGTTGGAATATCGGGATATGAATACGGCACTCTGTTATATGTCTTTGGGCTATAACAAGACGGCTATCAAAATATTGGATGAACAACCGCTATCAGCGGACCGCGAATATCTGAAAGCTATCCTTTATGCACGTGAGGGTGACATTGAGAAGGCAGTGCAGTTGTACATGAAATCATGTGAGATGGACGCATCAAAAATTATGAGAGGTACACTTGACCCGGAAATAGCGGATATTATCAAAGCATATAATCTACATGCAGATGAATTTTAGAACAATTAATAGATTCAGCATATGAAAGGCTTGAAATTATTTGGGGCAATTTGTACGGTAACAGCAGCATTTACTGCTTGTGAACCGTTTGATGACACAAGCTGGATAAACAACAGCTATGTATATTTGGATTGGAAATATGCCAACCCTGAAACTTCCATGAGACCGGCAGAACTGGATTCTCTGCAAGTATTTTATTACTCACAGTCTGATGGACTTCCGGATTTTTCTTTCCCAATGGAAGAGAATATCGGGCAGTTTGATGTTATCACCAACTGCTATGACATCGTAGTGACACACCCGTCACCCTATTTTTATAGAAACCAGAAGTTCAAGACATTAAGTGTCAAGCTGCCTACACGCATCAACCATAAAGCGGAAGTGGTGGTATCAGAAAATCCCGAGGAGATGATATATTTGGGCACCATGCCAGGGACAATGGTCAATTGGGAGGTACGACGAAATGTTTACGTTACCATGACAAGAATGCTCAAAGAACTGAACTTCGTGGTCAATATCATTGATAAAGAAGAATTGATGGTACCATGTACAGTAGATTTGTCCGGTATGGCCACACAAATGAAAATATGGAACCGTGAATATGATTCAGAAACGGAAGCTATACAGATTTTCCAGCTTACCAAGCAAGGACGTCACATGAACACCGAGAAGTACCTGACAACCTTCAAGGGCAAAGTTCTTTGTCTGGGTACCATCGGACGTAATATTCTTTATTTTACGTATGTGGATGCGGACGGACGCGAAAGGATAGACAAGTTTGATTTGACTCCTTATCTCTCTAATTGGTCCACAGACGAAGTGACCATCCGTATCAATATAGACGCTACACAGGGCACAATAGTTCTGGACGGTTACGAACAAGGTGATACTTCTGACTTTATCTTTAACATGGATGACTATTTAACCGGGAAATGAATATGAAAACAATAGACAGTTTGACATTGGGCAAATCCTTGAACTATGTGATGGGGGCCTTACTGATTATACTGGTTGCAGCATGCAACAAAGGTGATGATATCCATCTTCCTGGTGATGGTCCGGGTAACAGCACAGGTAGCGGTCAGATACAAGAAGCACAACTTGAACTGATTGTTTCTAAAAAAGGACACTTGCTGGGACAGAATACGTGGAATGACGGAAATACTTTGGGGGTGTTCCTGACAGAAGGCAATCTGGCGAGTCCATACCTCAGTGACAAGGATAGTTATTATAACATAAAAGCTACTATGCTGGCAGGGACATGGTACCTGAAACCAGAAGAGGTTTTGCTGAAAGAAAAAGAAGCGGTCGTGTATGCATATAGCCCGTTTTTCGATGAAGTTGACCCGTTTGCCGTTCCGGTCGTGGCAGGTAATGAGGTGGATTATATGTTCGGTACACATCTTGCATCACAGAAATCCGTAGACAAGGATAATGAAACCGCAACAATTGAAATGCAACATGCATTGGCACTCATCGACTTGAAGGTCCGTAAAAACCATAACTTTAAAGGACAGGCCATGTTACAGCAGATTTGCCTGGAAGCGGTCAATGACAGCCTGAAATTACCCGTAAAAGGGACTATGGATATTATGAGCGGAAAAGTCACTCCGGACGGATACGGTAGTTATTGTCTGGACAATCTACAACAGATTCTCCCGGATGAATACAGGGATTCATGCTCGTACAAGATGACAGTCATGCCGAGAGATAATGAAGAAGATGAAGTGCAGCTCACCATTGTAGTCAATGGCAACAGACTGTCAATGCCATTGGACAAGCACAATGACTGGTTACAGGGGGTGCAGAATACATATAACATCGTCTTTGATGGCACGGACTTGAGAATTGAGAAGATAGAAATTGCTCCTTGGCAAGAACTTAATATTGAAGGACAAATTAATGGCAGGTAGAAAAATGAATAACAGTAACATATTTGGCAATGTCAAAGAATGGGATTTTGAAAAATATGCAGCGGTAATATTTTACTTGAATACATATTTCGAGAAATGCATGGACCAGGCAGACAAAATCCATGCCTTTGAAAGTGGACAACAGGATTATTGTAGCATCCCTGTTTCATCTGAATTGCTTGAGAAACTGGAATTTGAAGAAACATTGGACGAATTTTACAGCGAAGCACAAGTCATGCAGGACGATATGAATCTCGACAATGAAACGGCTCCGCTGTTGAAGGTGAGTAAAGAAGAAACGGGACTGACACTGTATGTAGACCCGATTATCTTGAAGTCCATGGCAGACCTGCCGGAACTGGATGAAGAACTTATGTTGGATGAAATTTAAAAACTTGATAAAGTTACTTTAAATTTAAGTAGCTTAAAAATTTTTGTTCAAACTATGCAATAGGGTTGTCCGTGAGGATAGTCCTATTTTTTCTGCACTTTTATATGCTTCTGTCCCGAAAAGCGGGACACATATAACCGACATTTGTAATCAAAACAGGATGTTGGACTCAAATATGAATAACATGGATGAACTATTGACGCAGAAAATTGAAGAAGCGTTTAGAGAAGATTGTTGCGGAGGACGGCTTAAGCCTATATGCAACAGACGGATTGAAGGTTATAAATGTAGGTGTTATGTACGATATGTCATACTTGACAATATACAATACTGGAAGATTCATTATTTAATCAATCAACGGGAAGTAAAGGATACTGAATACCGGTACCTGGTGATGAAGATGTATAGAGTGGCTACCATGGCCATCTCAATGCTGCAAAGCACAGGTATCAAAGTCGTGGTATACGAAAATAGAATACCATAAGGTAAGCGGCGTGCCGGAAAACCCATCGAGGGTCATACGGCACATACTGTTCTGACAGGGCAACACTGGGTGGCAACAGGCCGGTGTATACACCGGAAAAAATAACAGTAGGGACAACTTGTTATTGGGAGGAAAGAGAATGGGAAGATGGAATGAGAATGGGGCTTGGAAAGAATTTCGACGATGGTTGGCGGCAGCGGGAATGGGTATGTATGTGGCTTTCTCTTTTTACGCAATATTCTTTCTGGCTGAACCGTTTGGGGTAGCAGTCATACAATCATCTGGAGTAAATATCCCGGCAATCATCGTAAGCTGGATGTTCAGAGTAATAGTCATCCTGAACTTGGTGGCGGTCATCTGGATGGTATTGAGAACCATCGGAAGACAAGAAGGTGAATGGCCGGATTGACAGTTAGATTTATTTAACGAAAATTGTCATTCACATATTTGTTGCTTCTGTTTATTATGAGTATATTTGCAGTATAAAGGTGGGAGTGGCAGAAGACAGTTCCGCCTACAGTCGTTATTTAAAGTCTGATAATTGAAAGGAGGTTATTATGAACGACGTATTTTTTGAAATTCTTAAGCAGAATGACATGATAGGCGGTGGCCTTTCCATTATTCTGGTAGCTGCTGTTTATATGGTGGCCAAAACGACCGTTTGGTGGGGCCTGTTCGGTACAGGCAGACTGCTGACCGGCAAGTATGGCATACATGAATGGTGCTTCCGTACAGTGGCAGGACTGGCCGGCTTTACAGGATTGGCAGGTCTTTCTTTGTATCTGTTGTATATGTTTGACCCTGAAAGTACCGTTTACATGATTATATGGTCTGTATCACTGGTACTGGCATTACGTGTTTGGCTACGTGAAATATTTTCGCTTTTCGGTCTCTTGAGAGGTGACTGGAATCCATTCCACCCACAACTTAGATTCCTGGCTTGGAGGGAATCCTATATATTTGGCAAGGGCAGAAAAACTGTATCAGATGACAGACCTACACCGTGGGGGTCTTATGCAGACATGTGTGATACACATACTTATTATCAGAAAATAGGTTATGTAAAGTGATGCCTATAGACTCATGTCATAAATAACCGTGCGACTCACTGTCATTGGCAGGGTACTTGCACGGTAAACCTATCAAATCCGGGACCGATAATATCGGGACCGGATTTTTTGTATCATTAAAATCTTTACTAAATGTGCAACTGTCCCGAAAAAGTGGACAGTTGCGCATTATCTTCGTCCCGGATATAAATAACAGCATCTATGGACGATAACAACGCTAACGATATCATTATCGAACTGGTACCCAGCATCCGGATGTTCTGGATTCAGAACTCAGGGCTCATTATTCTTTATGGGGTATTGTTAATCATGACTGGCAGTGACAGCCAGGCACTATCACTCTGTACACTGTTTATGGCATTGTTCCTGACAGCTGTTCTTCTATACCGTTACTGGTACCTATGCAAGCTTAAATGGACCATAACACGAAAGCAACTCAAGACAGAATGGGGGGTGATGACCCGTGACATCCATTATGTGGAATTATACCGGGTGGTCGATTACTGTGAACGACAGAGCTTCATGCAGATGGTATTCGGTTTAAAGGACATCATCGTCTATAGCAATGACCGGACAACACCGGCACAGCGAATTTATGGTATTCCTGCTGGCTTGGAAATTATCCCGAAACTGAAAGAATTGGTCGAACAACAAAAAAAAGAATATCATGTATATGAAATTGCTAACCGTTAGTAAAAAGTGGGCTTTGGCATGCCTGCTTTGTATCTTTTCCGTGTACAACACCTATGCACAGTATACTGAAGCAGCTTTGGTGGGAGCCATTACAGCCAATACCATTTCTCTTGGTAATGAATTGTCACGTACCAATTCGCTGCAATCGGCTACTTTGGGACAAAACACCGTCATATCGGGGTTGCTGAATGATATACAGTATTATGAAGAAAAAATGTATAACTATATGTCTGAAGCACAGAGCATCGTCACCTCAGCCTATACAATTGTTAGATGTTTACGACTGGGCACGGATATCATTGATGAACTGAACCAATGCAGAAAAGCGGCTATCGACCATCCACAGGGTTTGTTGGTTTCTTCCATGATAACCAGCCAATACTCGGATGTGATGCAAGAGGCTTCAGCACTGGTCAGTTATATCACACCTATTGTAAAGGGCAGAGGAGACAACAATCTCTTGAACTCCGCTGAACGTATACAGATTCTCAATAGTGTCAGCTCAAGGTTGTATAATCTTTATAGCACAGTGAATCAGATGAAGCAGAATATTCTTCGGATGAGATGGGCACATTTCATGCGGGATATTTCACCGGAATTGTATTATCAATTTATGAATACGGAGAATGCGTATGATGCAACCGTAAAAATGATTTCAGCAGCACAGAAAGGACTGTAAATAAAAAGTGTATGAAGCTTATTTCTAAGAAAGATATCAATAAATTGGCAGAGAGCTTTATCTATAAGACTGTCGATAATTTCAGGGATGCCGAAGACATTGCCAAGGCAGTCATGCAGCTGTCATACAACAAGAACTTGTTGAAACAGCAGTATAGACTGATTCAATATATTTCGGCTGCCGTATGGCTGCTCGCACACAAGGCACCTGTACCAATAGAACCTTATGAGAGCAGTAATCTGGCTGTCAAGTATCGAAGCTGTTTGGGCGATTTGGTGCACCTAATAGTATTCCTTTCCTATAACCCCAAGGTAGTTATCTCGTTCTTACAACGAAACGAAAAAATTGTATCCACTTATCCGTCTCTCTTCGATGACGATGACTATTCTGTATTCACAGGTCTGGCTGCAAACATGAATCGGATGATTATAGAAGACAGTCTGCAATTTTTCCGGAGCGATGATTTCTCTCTCCGTGTTTCCAAATGGGCGGTAACACCCATTGCAAAACCGGTTCCTTATTCTTCGTATGATATGAAGAACCTGAGTTCCAAAGGTATGCTCATTCGCTGTACATGTGATATAAGAGCTTATTTTGTCGAAGAAAATGCCAATCAGGAAGAAATTACACTCGAAACACTTGGAGCACGGTTCCGGTCACTCAGACATAATATCAATATGACACAGAAAGCATTTGCAGAACAAATAGGAATCAGCAAGCTGGCATACTTACGAATGGAATCCGGTCATAAGATTTCAGCGGAAGTTCTGATGAAATGCTTGGTCTACTACTCACGAATTATCAATCTGGATGTACTCTTCGACAAACGGATATGGGAACTCTCACAGTTGGACCAGGAACTGCTTTTCAAAAAGGTACACATGAGTTCTGTCGTGCATCGCAAGCATCAGCTGCTAAAGGAGTCTATGACAGGGTGTATAGATGATATCCGAAAGGAATTGGCTGATGAAATCAAAGAGGACATACAGAAGATTATCGAAGAGAAAATGAATGTTCTTCACTTCCAATTCGATACAGGTATCAATTCTATTTTGGCATTAACAGGTGAGTGAGTATGGGTGAAAAGAAACTGAAAGTATTGACGGTACGGTTGTCAAACGAACGGGAACGGGAGGATATCCGATATGTCATGCGGGAAAGTGGGATAGGTACAGCAACACAGGCCATGATATTTGCTTGCAGTGCCTATCGGCAGACCAACGAACGGAAAAAGGATTTCCTGGACGAGATGAGGGAAAGGAACAAAGAAAGTAACGCCAGACAATTAAAGCTTATCAATACATTAATGGCAGAAAATGAAAGGTTACGCAAATCATTGAAAACTCTTCAAGACAGCATCACGGGGTTACATGAAATGAGCAATAATATGTGAAAGTCTTTTAGTATGTAGTCGCAGCGGATTATTCATTCCCCTATTCGGGGGGAATTGAATAATCCTTTTTTGATAGCATATTGGGAACATAAGCATAAAATATTTGGGTGATTCTATACAAAGAGTAGGATAAAAAACTATTTTTGCAATCAAATTACTCTATTGCTATGAAGTACATACCAAATACAAAAAATACAGATGGCTGTTTACCGGTAATGACTCCGGAAACGGCAATCAATATGAATCTAAGAATTCTCAATGGACTGCAAGAACTGAATCAGTTGGTCAGAATAAGAGGTATATACAGTTCGCCTATAAACCGGCAATCTTATGCATGGGCAGGTTTTACCAGTGGTGACAGTTCTTCACAATTACGCCTCTATTTCTCTGAGCGTGAGAATAATATGCATATTTTCAATGAATTGGTTCCACAACGTGAATATATACTGACGGGGTATATCTCTGTATATAGCAATAAAGATACTCTATGCTTCCAATTGACACCCATCGAAATCGATGAAAACGCATCGCAAGGACTAAAAATGGGGCAAGTGTGGGGCAAGGATACTGAGAAATTAAAGGAATGGCTGTGCAACAAGAAACAGAAACGGATGCATGATATGGAAGCCATTATACGTAACAGATTAAAGGAAATAGGGGCTGTTACAGCTATTCTGATACGGCCAAAATCAGAAACGGCGGAAAAAGATATGGTGTTTGCTTTGGACAATTGCTCCAAATACTACAATATCAAACCGTATTATTGTGATTTTACAAATCCACAGGCCATCGCTTCGGCACTTAGAAAGGCAGATAAGACCATAGCCGATTTGATTATATTTTCCAGAGGGGGTGGTGAAAATCTAAGCATGTTGGATGATATGCAAGTCCTTGAAGCACTGAATGATATAAAAAAACCGGTAATAACAGGATTGGGACATGCCGGTGACCATCTCCTGGCAGAATTGTTCGCAGACCACGTTTGTTCCACACCTACCATGGTTGGTGTTTATCTTAAACAGCTATATACACAGGCTAATCAAGTAAAGGAAGTCTATGTAGATATACAAAATGAAAGAGTTGAACCGGCTGAAATGAATAAAAAAACGGGGGTAAACAGATATCTCAATCCCAAATATACCTTTTACGGAATACCATGGACTGACAATAGACCAATTAAATATTTAATATGGATTTTATGTTTAATCGGTCTGTATCAAGTAGTTAAACTATTCCTCTAAAGACATGATTTAAGGTCATTTCCCCCCGAACAGGGGAGTCGAAAAAGACCGTTATGATAGCATTTACTATATCTCAATTCCCCCCGAAAGGGGGATTAAAAAATGTAGTCTGTAAAACTTCTGTATCATTGTTGTTTTCCCCCCGAATGGGGGACTATAAAACGCATGGCTTTACCTATATTATCACGAATTTCATTTCCCCCCTAACGGGGGAATGAATAATATATAGGATTATCATATTCAAATAAATGAATAAATCGCACCTGTCTAATGAAGAAGAAGGATAATAATAGTCTAAAACACAAATATATTTAGTTGTTTTTCAAGAATTTAAAATCAATGAATAAAGAAATACATTAAATATGACAAAATGATTGGTTTGTATCCTTTCAGGGATTGACTTTGTATATTAATTCATTACATAGTCAAAAAAAACCAAATGGGATATGCTTTTTGAATTAAGGTATTTCCCCCCGAATGGGGGAGTGAATACAGACAATAAAGGACATTATTTTTCACCAATCTTTTCCCCCCGGAAAGGGGAGTGAATAAATGGAGAATAGATAGCATTTTATATAATTCTATTCCACCCGAACAGGGGAGTGAAAAATGACAGGCATAAACAACTGAAGAAGGATGCAACAAAAGGGCAGAAAAAGAGGGGATTCAGACGGGAAAAACATTGGATAATCAAAGAAGTATCCCTATCTTTGCAAGTGACAACAGAGGGTAGTTGTCTATTAGTTAAGGTAGAATAAGGCGAACCCTGGCCGTAAAATGGATAAAGGATAAGGTGTCAATCAGGAAAGACACCGGTTTTCTAGTATTTTTCTTTCTCATGTCCCGGGAACTGGGACAATATTCATCTACCTTCGCAAAGTATAAAATGCTAAGTTGAACTTAAATGATAGAATAGTATGAATGTATTTACAGGTGTATTTTTTGCCATATTGATGGTAATCGGGTGGGGCATGGTCTTATGGCTGGCAGTTATCTTGACGTTGGGCAGAAATGTCAGGAGGAAAATAAAATCGGAAGGATATGTAATGCCTGAACTGGATTTATCCCTAATAATCCGGGCTATAGTGTTTAATCTCGCAACCATCTTCTTGACAGCAGGCTATTTGTTTGAGGTAGTGAATAATTGGTATATTAGTCATCAACCTTATTTACTGGCAGGAAGTACATTTGTCGTACTAATGGCCACCATCTACAATGACCGCTTGCATCATTTACTGATGGCACATATCGCTTTTCTTGATGACATGAAAGAATATAGAAATGTTGTAAACGAGAAACTTATCAATAGTCCTTTTTAATAATGTAAATATATGGCAGCGACAAAAGACCAAAGAAGGTTATTGAACCGATGTGTTGAAAACGAAATTCCTGTATTTGTACTGACAGGCACCGATGCTTGTGCAATGACAGCCCTGATGACATATGCTGCACAAGCACGTAGTCTGGGGTGTAGTAAGGAGTTTATTGATGACCTGGAAAAGAATGTCATTCCGGATTTCAGGGATTTTCAGGAACAGGAAAAAGAAAAGGTGAAGATTCCCGACTGAATATGGATAGATATGTTTTGGCCCTAGGAATGATGGGATGTGCAGCTGTGAGAATAGTGGGTATGGCAGCACAGGCATATATGATGCTGAAGTTAGCCGGACTACTATTTGACCAAGTGGATAACGGAAAGGGAAAAAGCAGGAAACAGAAAAAGGAAGAGAAAAGAAATATTCTCTGTTTCTGTATGATGATGGCATGTTCGCTATGTCTGACTTATCTGATAGTATATCCCCATCCGGCACCTTATATGATTGGTATACAGCTATTGATATGGGTAGCGGCAGGGTATACACACCGGTATATCAGCCAAAATTTAAAATAAATGAATTGGACTACAAAATAATTGAAAGATGAAGAATGGAATGAATTGGAAAGGACTTCATGAAGAAGTCGTGGCTCTGAACAGAGATATACAGACATATGGCGAAAACGTAATGTTCCGGTTAAAAAGAATCAGAGGTATGCTTGAATCCATGAATATGGGTGCAGCCAACACAGAACCGGAGATTATAGAAGCTATGCGCATGTTGATGACCGTTTTAGAATCTGATTATAGCCCGGAAAAAGTGAAAGTGAAGCCGGAAGCACTGCAGAAAATAACAAACATGATTTCCATAAAGGAATTGCAGACGAATATAAACAACGGCCCGAATGTCAGTCCCGATAGGGAAGAAGAAAAAAACATGCCACCGGAACTGTTATATTGATTGTCATACTGACCATGACCGTACTGAAATGATTCAGTAACGGTCATGGCAATAAAAACAATGTAACTATGCTATTCTAAATGTTGCAGGTATATTGATAATGGTTCAATGTCCTCCCGTTCAAGAATATTCTTAACTTCCGAATCAACGGAAAGAATCCTGAAAGGCTTGATAACTGTCTGAGTCAGAATATCACATATCTGTGCAGGAGTGAGACCTATAATCTTGTCTTTCCACTGATAGAACAAAGCACAGAGACAATTTTTGGTTACGTAGCTCATACAGAGACATTCTTGATAGAAAATGACTTCTGCCATACGCACATATTCCTCAATAGTGGGTATGTATACCTCACAACGGTTGGACTCAGGAAGCATATCCTGTAAAGACGGAAGATTCTCTAAAAGTTGTTCCACTTCCTTTTTGGTTCCACACACAATAAGTGAGTGACAAGGTTGGGCAATGAAACTTTCAAGTTCCTTCACAAGACCCAAACCTGAATCTGTGAATATCTGACTGATATTCGTCAGTCCCAAAACAATAGGTCCTGAATCCCTCTCATAATAATTGAAAAGAGTTTTCAAGCTGGCGGTACCAAAACGGTCAATGAGATGGCTCACATTACATTCCATATAGAATCTTGGCTCATAGAGAAGATTGGCCAATATATCCAAGGAGGGCTTGAATCCTTCAGGTGCCGTTATACAGAAATGCTGATAATCATCCAACTCATGTGTAGAGATGAAATGAAGAAGCTTTTCCTTAACCTCACTGCACCCAAATAAAGTCTTCCATTTGTTATGATTGGTTTCATTACATGTAATGTCAATGGACAGCCGATAAATAGGGTCATCTTCCGAAAGAGGTGATATTTCCTTGATTTTCACCTGACTATTGCAGACGGCAAGCTTTATATATTTATAACCATATAGATTATGCTGAAGAACGGCATGATAGTCACCGTCTGTCCACAGATATTTCTGAGGTAGTGTCAACGGTAACTGGTTACCTAAAGGACGAACATCCTCTGATGCACCCATAAAGTGATACTCCCGGTCAAAGAACTGGGCTGTGAAACGGTGGATACCTGACGATACATAATCCTTGAAAAAGAGGGTCATCAAGAAATTGGACTGTATTTTGGTTGACTCGATTTCAGGATGCTCCAAATGAATTCCATTGGGCAGGTACTCGAAATCCACACGCCAACAGAAATCCATTTTCTTGAACTGCTGTTGCAGATGGGGAGCTGGAGCCAAATTGGCTATCAACAAAAAATACTCTCCATACTCATATTCCATATAGGGCAACTGGGCAGTCAGACTACCTGACAACTCAGGCTTGCCAATCCATATCGGCTCGGCCAAATCCTTCCTGTACAATACATAAAGTATATCCATATTCTTCAGACAGGGTTGCGTCAAATGATAGCCGTTATAAGGTATATGGAAGCGCAAGGAGAAATTCTTGGGATTATGTCCCTTGAAAGCGGGTTCCAACGCATAAAGGGTCCGGCTTTCACATGCCTCACAAATATGAATGAGCATACCTCCGTCAGTCAGATAGAGACTGTCAAAGGTACTCCTTACCCATTTTTTGGCCTTGGGTATATAATAGTGAGTCGGTCCGTCCTTGTAATACATGAACTCCAGACGGCTATCAGCTTTTTCCTTTTTCTTGGCCGATAACCTTGGTTGGTCCGGTGAATCCTGTACATGCAGGTTCTGCTCTTTCTTGATTGTCATACGTCATCACGTTTGGATATACAAAGATAGTGATAAAAACGGATATATGCATCATTATCTGTAGTTTAGTTTCAGAAAAAGTAGCATGTCCCGAAAAAAAGGACAACCCCACGCTATATTTGCCCGGAAATCAATTCGAAGAAAAATGGAAGAATCGAACCAGTTACAGTCAATGTACAACATATTCAGGTTTGCAGCATATACCTTACTGTTTATAGAAATTATGGTGTTTGTTCCCTTTAATTTTATCCCTGAAACACCATGGGCGCTGTATGTAGTGAGTATGTTTGCCAAACTGCCGTGGTATGACAACCTTATCTATTCAAGGTTGGCGGTACTGATAATGGTTATGATAACATCCATTGGTACCAAAGCAAAGAAACAGATTCAATATAATCCCACGCACATGGTGGCTGTACCGCTCATCAGCGGACTACTGGTGACAGTCGTTTCCATTTTGGTGTACCCGCAGGTATGGCAGATAAGGTTCTTCGGACTGAATGCCAATTATATTCTATACATGGTGCTGGCTGTCATAGGCACGGTTTCTATACATGTGGCATTGGACAACGTTAGCAAATTCATACGGACAGGTATGATGAATGACCGGATGAACTGGGAAAATGAATCATTCGAGCAGGATTCCGAACGGTGTACGGATAAGGATGCCATAAATATACCGACATTGTATTACTACAGAGGTAAAATGCGGAGGGGATGGATAAACATCGAACAACCGTTCCGCGGTATATGGGTAGTAGGAGTACCTGGCTCGGGTAAGACTTTTGGCATCATCGAACCACTGATTCGTCAGGAGTCGGCCAAAGGGTGGTCCATGTGTGTATATGACTATAAGTTCCCGGTCCTGGCACGGAAACTCTTCTACCATTTCGAGAAGAACAAGGCAGAAGGGAAGTTACCTGCACATGCCACTTTCAATGTCATCAACTTTGTCAACGTCGAATATTCAAGACGGGTAAATCCAATACAGAACCGATACATAAATTCCGTGGGTGAAGCATCAGAAACAGCAGTGACACTTATGGAAGCGCTTCAGAAAGGTAAAAGCGGGGGAGGGGGGTCTGATGACTTCTTCAAGAAAGCGGCTGAAAACTTTCTGGCAGCATGTATCTTCTTCTTTGTAAATTATGAGGTCATGCCTTATGACAAGAATTGGGTAGAACTGACCGAAGAAAAGCTAAAAGGACCTGACGGTAAATATCTGCGGGATGCGGAGGGGAACATCGTCAGAAAATATTATTATTCGGACGGCAGACCGGCTGAACTCTACCGGTACAAGGGACGATATGCTGACCTCCCGCATGTATTGTCCTTTCTCATGCAAGAGTATACAACCATCTTTGATGTACTCATGATGGAGGAGTCAGTCGCATCTCTGGTAGCACCGTTCAAAACGGCATTGCAGAACAAGGCCATGGACCAGCTCGAAGGGATGGTCGGTACGTTGCGTATCTATGTATCCCGTCTGGTGACTCCCGAAGCGTTCTGGGTATTGTCAGGAGATGATTTTGACCTGAAGATTTCGGACCCGAAAGACCCGTCATACTTACTCATCGCCAATGACCCGAAAATGGAGGCCATTATCACAGCATTGAATGCGGTCATCCTGAACAGACTGGTATCAGAAGTGAATACGGGCGAAGGAAAGAACAATCCTGTATCTATCATCGTGGATGAGTTGCCGACACTCTATTTCAATAAGATTGACCGCCTACAAGGTACGGCACGTTCAAATAAAGTATCCATCGCTCTGGGTTTCCAGTCCAAGGAGCAGCTTGAGAAGGACTACGGTAAAGAGGTGACAGCGGCACTGCTGGGCATCTTCGGGTCAGTCATCAGCGCTACGACAAACAACAAGGATACAGTTGAATGGCTCTCTAATGACATTATGGGTAAGATAAAACAAGTGAAGGAGGGATTGTCAATCACCAAATCAGACACTACCATATCGCTCAACGAAGAACTGCAACCGCTTGTCCCGGCAGACAAGATAGCCAACATGCCGGCAGGGTGGCTTTGTGGTACCACAGCACGAAGCTTCACACCGCTTGAGATGAAAAGGGACGGACGCATAGACATCAAGAACTCCAGTGACTTCAGACCGGCCAAGTTCTTTGCAAAGACGGATTTTGACATGAAAGCCATCAAGGCGGAAGAAAAACAATACGTTGAATTGCCCATATTCTACGATTTCGGAAGCGAGGAGGAAAAGAAAGCTATTCTAATGGACAACTTTAGAAAAATAAACAAGGAAGTGGATGAAATGTGCACCAAACTTCTGGGAGGGGAAGAAATTTAATCAAGAATAAACAAACATAATATGGCTATGGATAATATAAAGAACGAATCCTCAATTATACCTGAATGGGTACAGAAGGATGAATGGTATACACCCAGAGAAATCGTGGAGAGCGTAGGGCACTTTGACCTCGACCCGTGCGCACCGATGGAGCCTTTGTTCCATACGGCGGATAAGATGTATAACCGGGAGGATGACGGTTTGTCAAAGCCTTGGACAGGTAGAGTCTGGCTGAATCCGCCGTATTCACAACCGCTCTTGGACAGTTTCATGTCTCGCATGGCAGACCATAACAACGGCATCGCTCTGCTGTTTAACCGGTGTGACAGCCGGATGTTCCGGAAATATGTACTGGAACGGGCCACTGCCATCCGCTTTCTCTATCAACGCATCAAGTTCTATTACCCGTCAGGGAAACGGGGCAACTCACCTCGTTGTGGCAATATCATGGTGGCTTATGGCGAACAGAATGCACGTATCCTACGTGAATGCCAACTGCCGGGACGACTGGTCTTCATTGACCAGGTGGATACTTTCTAGTGGTCTACCACTGAGTTAAAGACTTGGGATAGTCCACAATGAGTTCCTATCGTGAACTTTTTTGTATATTTCTCCTTATTTCAATGGCTGTCCCGGAAATCAGGACATTTCTTCCGTTAATTTGGCCCGTAGCTAATGTATAAAGACAGATTAACATGAAACAAAAAACATTCATTCCACAGATTACGAATGTGGAAATCCTAAACTACCCGGTAAAAGCAGGAAGTGGGAATTGGGGAATAGCAGCCGACGTATTGGGTGAACGGAAAAGGGAAACCATAGGTCTGATACAAGAAAATATGTGGAGAAAAGCATCAAAAGCGGAAAAACCATTGGTGGCAATGCAGATTGCTGCCCATACGTTCCGGAAGGCTCTCCTTGAACAATTTAATATGGACCAAAATAAAGTTCAGTCCGCATCTGAACTGATGTATCACCTTTGGGACTCTACCGGAAGGGAAGCCAAAGGGGTAATTGAGGATATTCTAATCAATGACAAGAAACTGTTCCCTGACAATGAGGAAACTGAGATTGACTTCGAAATTCACGACGGTTTCGCCGTGGGAGAATATGAGGGTAAGGAATATGTGATGATGTATCCGACCAAATATGAAGTCCTTCGACATGAAATGATGCAGCAGAATATTGAAAATTATATTGGACATGCAGTAACACAGACAGGGATTATCCCAACAGATATCGCAATTACATACGGAAAGATAACTCTTGTAAAGGAGTTGCCGCAGGTATTGGAGTGGGATGCGGAGAAGACCATTCACCAGAACCTACAGATTAAGCCTGATATGCTTAACGCCATGCTGAAAGATGCAGGTTATCAGAATGACATGAAGTTTCCGACACAGAAAGGGGGTACCGTGAAAGCCGGGTTTATCATCATTGGTGAAGATAACAAGGTGACAGAATTCCGGATGGTACCTACCCCGGGACGGGCGGCGGAAGCGGAAGCGTTCTACAAGGACTTCCCGAAAGACGGTGTACGGGATGTACTGAATATGTACAGCGACTGGAAGATGAAAATATACGAAGGACGTGTTTCTGATGTTATTGTCCGCAAAGCACCCAACGACTCCGACCGATGGTTCATAAACTGCAAGATAGATGGGGAACAACAGCTCAGCAGACAGATGACACAACGCGATGCCTTTCTCTATCGCCAACTGCAGGATAAGGATTCTTATTATTCCAAGAACCTGATTAGCGGCTTCGTAGTCAATTATTTCAAGGATGCCGTTATCGCAGGACAAGAACGTCAGCAGGGCATCAAGAGATAACCTTCCCTTTTGTTAACACATAAAGTATACAATCATGAAGAATTTGTTGAGCGAATATGATGTCAATGAAAAACTCTTGACGAACAAAGAAAGACAGGAAATAGTTTCAATGCGTGAAACTCTCAAAGAATTGCTCGAAAATAAGATAAGATTCAAGCAGAACGAACTCCTTCAACGGGAAGAGGTCGTACTTGAACGCATAGCACGTCAAGTGGGGTTTGACGGATATGAAACGGGGATGTTCAATTACCAGACACAATATCTGAAAATGATTCGCGGGGAGAAATTGGACGAAAAGACCAATCAGATGATGAAAGATTTCTCCATCTCCAAACTGAATGATGATGAATACAGTGAACTGGTACAAGAACAACAGAAGCTCAAGAAATACGAGACTGAACAAATACAGTGGCAGAAACAGCTTTATTTGAATGAGGTTCTTACTGCTACCCGACATAGGGTGGAAAAATATCAGCCGCTCATGTCTGCAAAAACATACAACGCATTATCACCGGAGGAAAAGGAGAAACTTCGGACGGCAGTCACCCAAACAGTCAGGTTACAGGACGGTTCAAAGATACAACTGGACAACAACATCGCCGGTAAAATCTGTACATTGTGGACCGCAGGTATTACTACGGGAGCAAGTTGCTCCGGGATGGTCACCGACCACCCTAACCACCGGCACGAAGAAAATGACAGATTCGGACGTTGGAAAGCCGGAGAAAATAGTTTCCTCAAAACGGAAACTTGCACGGCCTATATATCTTTGCCGGTCGAAGGCAACCACAGGGAATTGCTGCAACAGGTAGAAGAGAAAATGGAGAAATGGGGTTGGACAGTGGAAAAAGGTAATGTCTATGGAAAAGATTCTCTGATTTTGCGGCCACAACATACGTTGGACGGGTTGTCTTATGCACAAGTCTGCAAGGAAGTGGATGACATGAAAGAAGATATCTTTCACCAATGTGGGATGAAGGATATGCAGGAAGCACGGATGGAAGCCATGAAGATTGTTGAATATGAACATGGGGGTAAAATACATTACACTGACCGGATGCTGGAACTCATGTGGAAAAAGTTGACAGAGAATCTGAGGAACATCAAGGATGCCATTGACCAGAAAACACGGAGAAAGAACATAGAAGAAGGGAAGGCAGTCAAAGTGTTCATGTGTGAACCTACACGGACAAAACTGACAACGGAACAGTTGGAAGGCGTTTTCATGCGCTCAGGTATTCAACTGGATAAAGATTCCATTATCAGACAGACTGAGGGTAATCTACCGGTGTTCATTGTCAAGAATGGGGTGGCACGCATGATGAAAGAGAATGAACCTCTTCCGGACATGACAATGATAGAATCAAGCCATGGGTTGTCATACCTCATGGCCGGTCAGGTCAAAGGTACGATACATGGAGGTGAAAACGAGAAAGGTGAATTCAGCGTGACTGTCATGATACATCCGGATGCACAGACACTCGAACAGACTGACAAGTTTACGGTCACCACACCTGTTTCAGAATGGATGTATCATAAATACATGTACAATGAAAATGTTGACATGAACGTATTTTTGGCAGATGTGTTCAAGGAACATCTGTACAAGGCAGCGCTTGATGCGTATGAGAACAGCTTCCAGAAGAAGGTGGATGCCGCCAAAGCAAAACAGGCCGTAAGCGATATCAGGATACGGCAGGGTCTGGACGGAAATACATATATTTCCTGCCATGTCTACGGGGAACGCCAACTGGCGAAAAAAATGACACAGGCAGATGTAGAATATTATCGGAAACGGATGACAGCAAGCGACAAGGCTTTCAATGGGGTTGGGCCTGAACTGGCCGACAAGTATTTCAAGAATGAAATAGAAAGAGCGGGGTTGGACAGGGGACAACAACAGGGCATGAAAAGATAAGGGGGAAACATGGATAGAGAGAATATATATAAGGAAATACAAGAGTTACTGGACAAGTTCAAGGGAATGGATATCAATAACTTCCAGCACGGATATGAAATGATGAATATCCTGAACCCTTATTTCCATAACAGAATGGTAAGTGAACAACAATTCAATAATGGCTATGGGGTACGCTCAGTCTGGATGGCAGGAGGAGCCACGAATATACAGGTGGTCGTACAGCCTAATGGCTATGGAGGGAAAGAACAACGGTTCTATGCCAAAGAGATGTCACTTACCCAACTTCGAGGTGTAAAGGAGATGGTCAAGAAACTATATGACGACCGGTTGGCCGAAATTGCCCGAACGAAAGCCAATCCCCAATTGGATGACCTTCTGCCCAAGGTAAAAGAGCTTGCTACCTTATGGTCATTGGCTGTAGCACCGAAGTGCGTTATTAAGCTGGGTGAAGGCCGTCGTCAATGTGACGGGCCCGGTGACTATTACGCCCTGGTTGTCAAAAAAGACGGCTGGCAGAAAGGCAGCATCCCGATTCGACAGGATAAATGGGGCATGCTGACTTATAATGTACAGATACCTTTGGCAGGCAGTTATTTGAATGATATGGAACTGCTGCCCGAAAAGCTCGAAGAACAGCTGAAGGCTGCTGTTGAAGAGGTACTGGGTCATCCGGTCAACCTCGACCGCATTAACCGTCCTTTAAAGGACGTGGTGGTTGACAAGAATTATCGGGGTAACTGGTATATCACATGCAAGATTGACGGACAACAGCAACTTCGCAAGAACTTGACTCCTTCAGACCGGGACACGTATCTGTATCGTAAGCTCAATACTAGCAACGAATACTATATCGACGAACTGAAATATCAAATGGCTGAAAAATATTATGCAACTGAAGTCGAAATGGCACAGGCGAAAACGGCTAATAGAACTTTAGGTAGATAAATAGTAAAAAATTACCCAAATATTCACTTTAAAATCCATTATCTATCGAATAATTTACTATATTTGCACCGTATAATCGGGTTGGATGATGGAAAAGCTTTTGGATTTAAAGAATATACCTGTAACAAGTGATATCCTGATTGGATTGCTGGGTAACTATAAGGCAACGGCCAATAAGTTGGCAAAGATGGTCAGTGAAGGAACATTGATTCACCTGAAGAAGGACCTTTATATGGTTTCACCTCATGTGACTAAATGCAAGATTTCAGAAGGGTTGGTAGCAAATCATATTTATACTCCTTCGTATGTGTCTATGCTGACCGCCTTACGGATATATGGCATAATACCTGAAAGGGTTGAGACCGTTCAGTCTATGACAACTAAAAAAAGCTGGTCTATTCGTAACGATACCGGGTATTACACGTATACATGCTGCGATACTGATTACTATAAAATAGGTATCACATATAGATATGATGGGGATGTTTCATATATGATAGCGACTCCAGAAAAGGCATTATGTGACCTGATAGCATATACTCCCGGTGTCAACTTGAGGTTTGTCAGTTCAGTAAGGGGGTATTTAATGGATGATATGAGAATGGATATGGAAAGTCTCAAGAATATGGATATCTCATTACTGACTCAATGTTCGTGGCATAGCAAAAAGAAGCAATCAATAAATAATGTAATCAAATTCATTGAAAGGTTATGACTATATATGAACAGATGCTTTCTAAATATGAAAGCAATTCAATGATAAGCGAACGTAATGCTGCATATGAGGTAATGCAACAGATTGCCTTGGCAGGCTTGTATAAGGGCGGATTTTTCAAAGAAGCCGCTTTTTATGGTGGCACATGCCTGAGAATATTCCATGGGCTGGAAAGATTCAGCGAGGATATGGATTTTTCTCTGTTGAGACCGAATGATAATTTCAATTTTGAAAACTATTTCCCTGCTATTATTCAACAGTTTGAATTAGCTGGTAGAAAAGTAGATATTACCAAAAAGAACAAAATGAATTTCGGCAAGGTCGAATCAGCATTCTTGAAGGATAATACTGATGTATATGATGTTACGTTTCAAACAGAGAAAAGCTTGAAATTTAAAATTGAAGTGGATACTAACCCACCATTAGGGTTTAAAACTGAACAAAAGCTTCTTGTACAACCAACCTCATTTATGACACAGTGCTACCGGTTACAGGACTTGTTTGCCGGCAAAATGCATGCATTGGTTTATAGAGGATGGAAAAACCGTGTAAAAGGCAGAGACTGGTATGACTTTGCTTGGTATGTGAGAAATGGTATAAGATTGAATTTTGAACATCTGAAAGAAAGAATACGGGATTTCAACGGGGAAGAGGTTTCATTACCGGATTTCATGAGCAAACTTAAAGACAAACTAGCTCAGACAGATATTCGGTTGGTAAAAGCGGATGTACAGAATTTCTTGATTGATAAGAATGAAACAGATATATGGTCCAATGATTATTTCCTTCAACTGGCTGAGCTGATGAAAATAGAAGGCTGTATTTCAAACATTACCGTTTATCCCAATAATTCAGTGTCGAAATGGTATGTAAGATGTAGAATCGATGATGTACATAAAAATTCCATACCATTATCCGCAGAAGATGCTGAAAGATGGATAAAAATGAAAGATGAAGGACAATTCATTGAAATGGAAGATTATAAACGGGCCTTGGCAGAAAAATACTATGCTTCTGAGGTAAAGACGACGCAAGATGAAAATATTCACAGAGGAAGAGGGAGATAAAATAACCGCCAAATACATCAATTTAGAGAGAAAATTTTGTTTTGCGACATTTTAATGCTATTTTTGTCGCAATATTTGCGACGTTTTTTGTCGCATAACACAAAATAGGTTAGTGATATGTATATTCATGAATATAAGAATTGGACCGATTTCAGATGGAACAACAATGAATTATTGTTGTTGTTGGAGAATATATATCGTGAACAAGGGAAACTATTAGGACGGTTGACGGATGTCGGATATGATAACCAGTTAAAATCAATGGTTGAAAATATGACAACAGATATTGTGTATTCATCCGAAATAGAAGGTATCAAACTTAATATTGATGAAGTAAGGTCTTCCATTTCACGACATCTGGGGCTGGATATGAAAAATGCTGTTCCTACTTCTCATTATGTAGATGGTGTAGTGGCAGTTACACTGGAAGCAATGCAGGATTATGAAAATGCATTGACATCACAAAAACTTTGTCAATGGCAGGCTGCTTTTTTCCCTACCGGCCGTAGTGCGGGTATACCTATAGAAACTGGTGTTTATAGAACTAATGAAGAACATATTGTTTCGGGTACATTCGGACGGGAAAGAATACACTACATAGCGCCTGCGCCGGAACGTGTACCAGATGAAATGGATAAATTTATAGCATGGTTTAATGCTCCAAGTTCTGACGTTCCTAGTGTAATCCGGTCAGCAATTGCTCACTTTTGGTTTGTATCCATTCATCCTTTCGAAGACGGTAATGGCAGATTAGGCAGAATTCTTGGGGATATAATGTTTGCTAAAGGTGACAAGAGTAAAATGAGATTTTATAATCTGTCATCGGTTATCAATAAAGATAAGAGACATTATTATGAGATTTTAGAAAATACACAACGTGGGGATGGCGATATAACTTTATGGTTGAAATGGTATTTGGATATCACACTAAAGGCTATTCAAGAAGCAAACCGGTTAATCAGTATAGTTTTGAACAAAACTATTTTCTGGAGAATGGCCGGAGAAAAGGTTTTAAATGAAAGACAAATTAAAACCTTGAATTTGTTCTTGGATGGTTATGAAGCAAAAATCACTTCTAAGACTTGGGCAAACATTAATAAATGCTCGAAAGATACGGCAATCAGGGATATTGATTATTTGGTTAAGGAGAATATTTTAGTGATAGATATTCCTAACGCCAAAAGACCAAGTTATTCAATAAATTACGGAATGACAAATTTGTCGTTTATCAATAACTTCACTGATGTCACCATAATTAATGATAATGAGAACTATTATCTTTCCGCAACCTTCAAAAAAATATTCCCAATTAAAGAAAAAATGCTGAAATTGGATTCTGAGAGGTATTTAGCCAAGGAAATAGCACTCGAAAGTATATTGCAGAAATATTGTTCGCATCTTTCTTTTAATAATACTGATGAATTCGGATTTAAAACGGATATAAGAGACATTAAAATTATCAAGGGAAGCACAAATGATAAGTTAAGAATACGTTGTTCGATAAATGGTATACAACACTTGGCAAAAGACTTGGAACCGAAAGACATAGAACAATGGGAGCAAATAAAAAACAATGATTATGCTCCTTTAATCGATAATTTTAAACAATCACTTGCAGAAAAATACTATGCTTCTGAGATGAAGGCAACGCAAGATGAAATAATCCACAGAGGAAGAGGTAAGTAAATAATAGTGTTTTAAGATTCCGTCTCAAAAAACTGAAATTCCGGAATTTACACCCCCTTTATTTTCTATATCCTACCTTTGTCGTAAACTTAAATGCAACATAATGACAGATTTTAAAAAAGACAGAATTAGAGGTTCCCTGATTGGGGGAGCGGTAGGTGACGCATTGGGCTATCCCGTAGAGTTCTTGAAATCTTTTCAAATAATAGAAAACTATTATGGCGAAGGGGGGATTACCCAAATGGACACCATGAA
>CAZFDP010000002.1:0-25540 GCA_964518185.1 uncultured Phocaeicola sp.
TCCAAATAGTAGTCATCTTTTTCATATCCGTCAATTTTTAATGTGAAACTTCTTTCCCTTTGCAACAGAAAATTCCCATAAGTTTTTAGGAATTTCCCTATGAGTATTAGGAATTTTCCCTATTTTTGTACAGATATATAAAGCTGACCGATATGAAACGTGTATTTTCCCTTTTGATGTGTATGGTTCTTTGTTTGGGTATACAAGCACAAGAACGAAAAATTCCGTTCAATGGTATATTGAAGGATGCCAACGATAATCCTATCCGTAAGGCAAGAGTCTATATTTCTTCACCTCGAAGATACGTCACTACCACTAAGTTGGGGGAATTCGGGCTTACCAATGTACAACCCCACGATACGATAAAGATTCTGCTGAACAAACAAAATACGTATAAGGTGGCCGTAGACGGCATGCAAAGCATCGTGATACGCCTGGATGCCGAAAACGGACGGATAGAGGTATCGGAAAGTCAAGCACTCAAAGATAAGGGCTTTGACCATGTATCGCGTAGGGAAGGAGATTTGGGTACTATCGTAACGGGAGCTGCCCTCTTGAAGAGCGGGCGAAGTACCTTGATGGCTGCCTTGCAAGGGAAGGTGCCCGGATTGAACATCTCGGGTGTAGAGGCTCCCGGAAGTGAAGGGAGTGTAAACATTCGCGGAGTGAAAAGCTTTTTAGGTTCTTCTACTCCGCTTTATGTAGTGGATGGAATGGTGGTCGAAACCTTGTCGGATATTCCTTTATATGACATCGACTATGTGGAGATACTTCGTGAAGCTCCCCTTTATGGTTCGCGGGGAGCCAATGGAGCTGTCCTGGTATTTACCAAACTTCCTTGATTATAACTTTAGCGGTATTCCTTGATAGAACTCTAAAATCTTGCTACGGAAGAGGTAATCGTATCGGGCTTGGATGTGGTCGGAGAGGGCCTTCATCCAATTGGTGCGCATTTCGTTGTACTCCGTGGCGGTGGCTTTTCCGTTGGCATACTTCTCGCTCATCAGGTCGAAGGATGCTTGTGCGGCCTCGGAGGCCGACTGACTACTCCGATATTTCGATTCGGCGGCCAATGCATTGTAATACGCCTGTTGTATTTCCTTATACAAGGTTTTCTTGCTTTCTTCCAACCGCCATTGCAAGGCATTCTTCTGGATGCGTGCGCTCTTTACCCGATTGCGTGTCTCGAATCGGTTGAAGAGGGGAATGTTGAGCGAGAATTGCAGATACTTGTTGAAGTTCTGCCTCCATTGGCTATTGAACGAAGCCGTTTCCAAGCCCGACATCCTGTAGTAGTTGGTGCTCAGTCCCGCTCCGAAACTCAGTTGGGGATAATATCCACTTTGGGCAATACGGATGCTCTTTTCGGCCCCTTCCAGTCGATATTGGGCGGCTTTGATGGCAGGTTTGTTGGTTAAAGCTTGTGAATAGACTTCATCGGGTAGTGGAAGTTGGTTTGTTATACTTTCTATTCGAGGTACTTCAATACTGAAACCTTCGGGCGAGGGGAGTTCAAGCAATTGGGTTAAGTCGAGTATGGCCAACTGGTAATTGTTGTCGGCTTGTACGGCCGACATCTCGTCTTGTGCCAAGCGCGATTTGGCCTCGTACACTTCGGCTTCGGATGCCTTTCCGTTCTTGAAGAACGCCACTTTACGGTCGAGCTGTTCTTTGCTTAACTTGACTTGGTTTTGTGCCACCTTTGCCAACTCTTGGTTGAAGAGCGCTTGCAAGTAATACGATGCCACTTGTATGCTGATGTCTTCCTTGGCCTTCTGCAGGTCTTCAGTAGCGGCCTTCAGGTTTAGCTTTGCCAAAGCAATATTGTTAGGTATTTGCATACCTGTAAAAAGTGGAATATTGGTACCTAATGAGAAGTTGGTATTGGCGGTATTACGGTTGCCGTATGTGTTATCGGCTTGCAAAGCACGTCCGAAGTTGAACGATTGACCCACATTTCCATTCAGATTAGGTAATCGACTCCATTGGGCGGTATGTACTTCCACTTGGCTCTGGTCGCATGTGGCTTCTTGTAGCTTGATGCTCAAGTTGTGTTCAATGGCATGTTCGATGCATTGCTGTAAGGTCCATATCTCTTGTGCCTGTGCACAAAGACTACCTGCCACCATACTTATGATAAGGATATTCTTTTTCATGATGCTTAGTTGATTTCGTTACCACGTACTTTTTGGCCGGCTTTCAGGCCTTCCTTCACTTCGATGCGGATTCCATCGCTCATGCCTATGCTGATTTGCTGACGGTTGAACACTTGTTGAGGCTCGCTATCGGTAAGTAGATATACAAAGGCAGTATCACCATTGAATTCCACACACCCTTCGGGAATGTTCACTACCTCCTTGACCTGTTGCAATACAATTTCGGCATTGGCGCTATAACCCGAGCGTACCGTTATCCCTTCGGGTACACTGATGGCTGCTTTTATTTCAAACTGGTTGGCACCATTCTCTTCCACTCCCTTGGGCGAGATGTATTCCAACTCAGCTTCAAATTCCATGTCTTGTAGGGCGCCCAAAGTTATCTTTACAGGCATACCTTCGTGCAAACGTCCCACTTCGGTTTCATCGATATTTCCACGGAAAATCAAGTCGTTCATATTGGCTACGGTAGCAATGGTGGTACCATCATTGAAGGTATTACTCATGATAACCGAATTACCTTCTTTAATGGGGACATCCAGTATCAGTCCGTCAATGGTTGAACGGATAAGGGTACTACTGAATGAGGCGCTATTTTGCGTGATTCCCTCTTTTACAATCTGAAGATTGTCTTTGGCGGTTTGTAACTCTTCGCGTGCTTGATTTACGGTCACTTCGCTTTTTTCGTACTCTTCGCTACTAATGAGCTTCTCTTCGTAGAGTTTCTTCATACGCGAGAAGTCGGTTTCGCTTTGTCGGGCATTGATTTCGGCCAGTCGCACACGACTTTCGGCAGAGTTCAAGGTACCCAGTTCGGGTATTACCTTTACCTTGGCTATTACTTCCCCCTTCTTTACGGTTTGTCCTGCTTCCTTATACACTACATCAATGATACCTGAAATTTGTGGTTTGATAAGGATTTCGTCGCGCGGTTCTATCTTACCGGTGGCAATGGTGGTTTTTTCCAGGTTGCCCATAATTACATCTGCTACCTCGTACATTATTACTACGGGTTGTGACTTTTGATAAAGGAACCCGAAAGTTCCCAAGAAAATAATTGCTGCCAAAACGAGCAATGCAATCTTTACATACTTTTTCATATTATTAATTCTTATTTTTTTTATTCATCATTCATCTTTTGTTTCACCCATCTCTTTGTGTCATCCTGAACGTAGTGAAGGATCTGTATCCATCCACATTTATGTTTTCTCGCTTCGCTCAACAACTCGTCAGATTCTTCGTCACTTCGTTCCTCAGGATGACAAGAGGAGGGGGCTTAAGATGACACGGGAAGTGGTTATTCATCCCTGATTGCCTCAATCGGTTTAATAGCCATGGCACGCCAAGCTGGAGCCAATCCGGCCATCAAACCCAACAGCATTAAGATGATGCAAGCCCCAATGGCTCCCCAGAAACTAATCTGAAAGTGGGCAGGGGTATCCGATTGGGCAGTACCTATTTCCATCATCTGCAGGATAAATACCGCAAAGCAGATGCCCATCATACCTGCTATGCTGGTTAGCACCATGCTCTCGGACAGTATCTGGTTCATGATGTCGAAGGGGCGCGCACCAATGGCCCTTCGGATACCTATTTCGGTAGTACGTTCCTTCACCGTTACCATCATGATGTTGCTCACTCCAATGGCACCGGCCAACAAGGTGCCGAGGCCTACCATCCAACTTAGAATTTTAATGCCCTTGAACAAATTATCCACCATGCTGAACAAGCCTTCTGCATTGATGTTTATCACTGCCTGCTTGTCATCGGGATGAATGAGGTGTGCCTGCTTGATGACGGTTTCCATCTGCTCCTGAATGTCCTTGATGGCATATCCTTCTTTGGCCGTATAGCCTAACAATTGTACTTCATTACCAAAGTTGTATTGTTTCTGCATGGTACTGAATGGGATGGTAAAAGTAGTGGGTGGCCATCCGTTCACTCCCATATTCCCAGCCGACAAGTTTACTCCAATCACTTGGTAATGAATGCCGTTTACATTGATGAATTTTCCGCAAGGGTTACCTCCTTCGGGAAAGAGTGTTTCATAAATCTGCTTACCTATGACGCACACTTTCCGTTGTTCCTTCACATCCATGTAGTTGATGAATCTTCCCATGGTGATGGTGGGAGTCTCTATCTTACCATAATCGGGATATACCCCTTTCATAGAGCAGCCCCTTATCTCTTTCTTGTCGATGGAAGCATGGATGCTCCACTTCGAATTGATAGGTGTCAGGATGTCGATACCAGATACTTCCTTGCGTAGGCGTTCCACATCGTTCATGTTCATCACCCACCAGCGTCCTTTACGGAATCCCTTATATGCACTGCTGGTCTGACTATTGGTTGTAAATCCCGAGTTGGTGGCAAATCCTTCAAAATTGGATGCCATCATTTCTTGCAATCCCTGGCTTCCTCCCATCAAAGCCACCAGCATGAAGATGCCCCAAAACACACCAAAGGCGGTGAGCAGGCTTCGTGTCTTGTTGCGGGTAATGGTGATGAGTATTTCTTCCCATCGGTCTATGTCTATTCTAAGTAGTCTCATAATCTGTTAATGCTTAATCAGTATCATCCTCTCAATGCCTCAATTGGTCGAATCATTACCGCCTTACGGGCAGGGAAGAACCCTGCCAAGGTGCCTGCGACAATGAGTGTCAACGTAGCTTGGATGGCAATGTGCAAATCTACCGTAGGGTTCTCGAATACGGTGGCCGAAGCTACTCCAATATCCATAACCTGCGCTCCGCTCACGGCATTCATATACTCGGTAACTCCGATACCTGCCATCATGCCGATGTAGCCAAAGAAGGTGGTGATGGTCACACTCTCGGCAATAATCAGCCAGAGTATGGACATTGGCTTGGCGCCAAGTGCCTTACGGATGCCGAACTCATGCGTGCGTTCCTTTACTGTAATGAGCATGATGTTGCTCACTCCCACAATGCCGCTTAGCAGGGTAAAGATGCCAATCACCCAAATGGCGGTGCGTAACAGGTCGCTTCCAGTTTCTTGTTGTAGGTATTGGGTAAAGCGGTTCCATATCCAGATGGCACTCAGGTCATCGGCTTCGAATTGTTGTATCTGTCCGATGGCTGCCCTGTATTCCTTTTCGAACGCTTCGCTTTCTTCCAAAGTATGGATGTCTTTGGTAAGGAAGACCAGCGAACCTATTTCATCTCCTTTGCCATAAATAAGATGCAGGGTACTGAAAGGCACATAGGCTTCCAGGGTATTTCCATTGTTCATTTGGGTGGTATACACTCCGGCTACCCGATAGGCCAGTCCGTCTATTATAACATGCTTACCCATGGCTTCAAAGTCCTTGGTGCCGAACAGCATTTCGATGTTTCTTTCGTGTAGCACTATGCTTTTGCGCCTTTCTTCTATATCCAGTTTGTTGATGAAGCGTCCCTTGACTATCTCCAGTCCGTTGGTTTGCGGGTAGTTGGGCATCACTCCGTTCAACGAAACGTTTACATAGGTATCCTTATGGCTTAGTTTTACAGTTCCTTGTTCAATGATGGCGCTGGCATGGGTTACATGGTCGGTCATTCCTTGTGTAGCTTCCAAGGTCTTGTCGGTCAATTGTATGGCCCTGTGTTCCTTTAACCCCTTGTATGGCTTGCTGGCCCTTCCTCCATAAATCTGCATGGAGTTCAGCGCCAAACCTTCCGATTGCTTGTTCATGGCATTGAGCAATCCGTTTCCTGCTCCTAACAACACGATGAGCATAAAGATTCCCCATGCTACGGCAAATCCCGTGAGGCAGGTACGTAGCTTGTTGCGCTTGATGGTTCCGAATATTTCTTGAAAAAAGTCGAACATAATAGTTTGCTATTTCATAATACCATTCATGCCGAAGGGCGATGACTGGTGGTCGATGTTGTTATCAATGCGTTCTATGATACCATCTTTGATGTGGATAATCTTGTCCGTCTGGTTGGCCACTCCACTTTCGTGGGTCACCACCACAATGGTTAACCCTTCCTTCGCGTGTAAGTCCTTCAGCAGTTGCATTACCTCGATGGAAGTCTTGCTATCGAGTGCTCCTGTAGGTTCGTCGGCCAGGATGATTTCGGGCTTGGTTATCAGCGCCCTTGCGATGGCTACCCTTTGCTTTTGTCCGCCCGAGAGTTCATTGGGCATGTGGTGCGCCCATTCCTTCAGTCCCAGTTTCTCCAAATATTTCATGGCCAGTTGGTTTCGTTTCTTTCGGCTCACTCCCTGATAGAATAAGGGCAGAGCCACGTTCTCCATGGCGTTCTTGAATGTAATGAGGTTGAACGATTGGAAGATGAATCCTATCATGCGGTTGCGGTATTCGGCACTTTTTGTTTCGCTTAGGTTTTTGATATGCACATTGTTCAGGTAGTATTCCCCTTCATCGTAATTGTCCAGTATACCTAAAATGTTCAGCAAAGTCGATTTTCCTGAACCCGATGCTCCCATGATGGATACGAACTCTCCTCGAGCGATGTCCAGGTCGATGCCCTTCAATACATGCAGCGGTGCTCCATTGTAGTAGGTTTTGTGGATATTCTTTAAATGTATCATCTTAATTTTCGTTGTATTTTTCTATTAGACGCAACGAATACGCTAAAAGTTGCATGGCTGATTGAAAAAATAACGAAAAAATTTGTTTCCCTTTTACTCATTCTGTAATTTTGTTGCTTATTAACTGACCTTTTAAACTTATTATCATGACAACAAACATGGAAAAGCCCTACGTTGTAGGTATGGATATCGGTGGTACAAACACCGTTTTCGGAATCGTCGATTCACGTGGTAATGTCTTGGCGACCGATTCTATCAAGACTCAGTCGTATGCCACTATCGGAGAATATGTAGATGCCGTATGTACTAAACTCCTTCCGTTGATTGATTCAATGGGCGGTGTCGAAAAAATCAAAGGCATGGGAGTAGGTGCTCCCAATGGCAACTATTATAAAGGTACTATCGAGTTTGCACCGAATCTACCGTGGAAAGGTGTTATTCCCTTGGCTGCTTTGTTCGAAGAAAAGTTAGGTGTTCCTACTTCGTTGACTAACGATGCCAATGCTGCTGCCATTGGTGAAATGACCTATGGTGCTGCCCGTGGCATGAAGGATTTCATCATGATTACTCTTGGTACAGGTGTGGGTAGTGGAATCGTCATTAACGGCCAGTTGGTTTATGGTCACGATGGTTTTGCCGGCGAATTGGGTCATGTAATCATGCGTCGCGAAAACGGTCGTTTGTGTGGTTGTGGTCGCAAGGGTTGTTTGGAAACCTATTGCTCGGCTACTGGTGTGGCACGTACAGCCCGCGAGTTTCTGGTAGCTCGTCCCGAGCCCAGTTTGCTTCGTAGCATTCCTGCCGAAGAAATAGTCTCTAAGGATGTGTACGATGCAGCCGTGAAGGGTGACAAGTTAGCACAAGACATTTTCGAATTTACAGGTCGCATTTTGGGCGAAGCTTTGGCCGATTTCATTGCCTTCTCCAGCCCCGAAGCCATTGTGTTGTTTGGTGGTTTGGCCAAGTCGGGTGACTACATCATGAAGCCCATCCAGCAGGCTTTGGATGAAAACGTATTGCCCATTTTCAAGGGTAAGACCAAACTCTTGCTTTCCGAACTGAAGGATGCCGATGCTGCCGTTCTTGGTGCCAGCGCTTTAGGTTGGGAAACTAAGGAAGCGTAATTCAAATAAAAAAAGAAAAGAATGCGAAATTTGAACTTCGCATTCTTTTCTTTTTTTATTTGAATTGTGCCTTCATCCAGTCGATGGATTCTGTATTGGTGGCAGGGAATCGCCAATGGCCTGAGGTGGGGGTAATGACCACCTTTTTGGGCGCAGAAATACTGTTGAGTACCGACATGATGGAAGTGGCCGAACAAGTCTCGTCGTTATAGCCAAACGAGTAGAAACCAGGTACTTTAAGCAGCTTGGCAAAGTTCACCACATCGTAATAAGACAATGTGTGCACGGCTTGCTCGGAGGGTACACCATTCATCTTGGCTATGGTCTGCTCGTTGGAGAAGAACTTGGGCCATCCGCCGGCACGGCCATGCAAGAAGCCGTTCACATCGCTCAGGGCAGGGTAAAACGGAGCCAGGCAGGTTACACGTGGGTGCAGGGCTGCCGTTACAATGGTGAGTGCACCACCTTGACTGCCACCCGTTACACATACATTCTTGCCGTCGAATTGGGGGAGTGAACATAGGTAGTCCACGGCACGCACACAACCTGCATATACATCCTTATAATAATAGGTGTCTGGCTGGCCGATGCCTTGGTGGGTATAGTCGCCATACTGCTTGTTCAGTTCCTTGAAGGCCTCGGCACTCTGTTCGGGCAGGAAGCCATGAATCTCGATGTTGAGCGAGATGAAGCCCATTTCGGCATAGTTCAGGATAGGGTCTATTTTCTTGACACCGGCACCCGGAGGAGTGAACAGCACGGGGTACTTGCCGGCTTTCTTGGGTTGTGCCAGATAGCCGTAGATACTGCGGCCGTTCTCGCCACACAGTAGCTTGACAAGCGATACGGATACATTGGGACTGTCGTATTGGGGCAGGGGAGTGACCTCTGCCTCCATGGGTAGGGAGCGCATCTTCTTGAGCACTTTGCTCCAGAATTTTTCGAAATCCTGAGGCATGGGAATGACGGGTTGGATGCACTCGGGCGAATAGCCCACCTTGACCATGTCCTTGTATTCCTGACCTTCGACCGTGAACTTGAGGTGGCAAGTGCGGAAGCCGGGCTCTTGGCGGGTACCGAGAGGAATCATCGCTTCGCCCCCACGGAACAGCACTGAATCGGCATTGGTGGAAGGCATCAGTTCATCGCCGGTCGTGTAGTGTACATAGACATTTTCCAAGGGTACTCCACCTGCAAAGGCTTGCACCTTGACGTAGGCAGGCTGGCCTGTTTGGTAATTGCGGTCGATGTGATTGGTGCCCACCAGGTACTCCACATACTCGCGGCGAGGCTTGGAGAATTGGGCCGAGGTCGTGAGGGTAAATAAGGTACAGATTAATAAGGTTATTCTTCGCATGGATATTTGTTTTACTTATTCATATTTATGTCCTCCTGAGCGTAAGCGAAGAATCTGTATACATAAAACGTGGGTGTAAACAGATCCTTCGTCACTCCGTTCCTCAGGATGACAGAGAGGGGATTATTACTTATAATTTACAGGAATCAATTTCACGGCACTGTTGAGGCCTGAAGGAAGTGGCTCCCACTTGTAAATGCCCCGCTTGTAATTCAGGTTCACCACATTTATTTCGTTGAAGATGCGCCATACTTCGCCACGTTGGTCCATATCGGTGATGCGGTTGGCAGGGAGGTTGGTCACTTCCACTTCAATTACGTTCTTGCCGGGCTTGAGCCATTTGCCCACCTTCAGTTGGTAAGGAACAGCCCATGCAGTGCCTACCATTTTTCCGTTGATGCGTACACGGGCACTTTCGCGCACATCGCCCAAATGGAGCACCCAGTCGTCGGCCGGCATGGCTGGCAGGGTAAATTCATTGGTATAGAGTCCTGTAGCCATAGTAGTCTTGGCATTGGGATGATTCAATGTTGTCCACGAAGAAGGGGTGTCGATGGCGAAGATACCTCCGATGGACGGGGTACTTTCTATAAAGGTGAGTTCCCAACCATGGTCCAGACTGAGGCTGAGGGGTTGTTCCTGAATGTATTTCCATTCGGCCACCTTTTCTAAGGGCTGGCTGAAGGTTTGCAGGATGGTGCTTTCGCCCGATTGGAGTTGCAGATACACTTGTGTCTTGCCATTTTCTACGCGCATTTTGGCCTTGCCTTTTTCGCCGTTCATGGGGTTGAACAGCATGGCATCCTTGGCTTCTACGGCTAAGGTTACCCATCCGTCTATACCCTTGTCCTGTAGGGAGGAGATAAAGTAGTGGTGGCCTGTACCATTCTGTCGGCGGATGCTCTGCAAGCCGAACTGGGTCTTCATTTCTTCGGGAGCCACACCACTGCCTGCAAGGGCCGATTGGTAGTCGCTGCCTGTAATGATGGTACCCTTTTGGTAAGGAGTAACGGTGGTCTTGTCGAACGAAACGGCAGGCAAGCCCTGCTTGATTTGTCCGAATGCTTTTCGGCGGCTTTCCAATTGTCCGAATCCGGGCACATCCTGTGGATAGTTCTCAGTAAAGATAAGGGTGGCACCCTGTTGGGCCAGTTTCAACAGATGCGAAAGTACCTTGGCAGGCATCAGTTTCACAGCAGGAATAATGATGGCCTTGTAGCTGGTTCCGCCCTTGGTAACCAACTTGCCGTCTACACACTTGGTGCTCTGGATGAAGCTGTCCGAAATATAGTCCATATCGTATCCGCAACGGTTGATGGTGTTGACCGTTTCGATGAACTTGGGTGCACGATGGGCCATTTCATGGATACTGAAGGTAAGGAAACGCCCGGGTTGTTCCTGCCACATGTCGTACACAGGCAGATACACTAAGAAGTCATTGTCAGGCTTGCCCCATTGCAGGAACGACTGGCATCGGCTGATGTAGTCGAAGAAAGCGGGAGCATCGCGCCAGATGCTGTTGGTGGGCGACATGTCGATGGAGGCATAGAACTTCCAGCCCGGCCACTTGGCCTCTTGGGGCGAATAGGGGGTGCCGTGGAAGAACATGTGGTTCACACCTGAAACAAACATCAAGTCCATATCGGGCTTGCATTGTGCCAATGATGTGCGGAAATGCTCTGTAAGCCAAGTGAATGTCTCGGACGAGGTGTAAGGCTTTCCTGCGATGTGTGCAGCCGAGGAAGCATACTTCAGCATGGAAAGGTCGGAGTCGTTCTTACGGGTGAGCGAGTCTTGGCGCAAGCCCTTGATGTGGAATTGTGACAAGCCGAACCCTTCGCATTCGGGGATGTCTACCGCAGCATAAGTGTCAATCAGGTTGGCTGGCGAGCCATGTGCCTGGTTGCGGGTAATGCTTCCATGCTTGTGTGCCCAGGCTGTCCACTGGTTGGTGAAGTTCTCGAGCAGCATGTCCGAAATGGTTTCGCGATAGTCGGCCACAATGCGTGCAGTGGCATCGGTTCGCTCCTTGCTCAGGAATTCAGGGAAATGGTTTTCGAGCTTGTAGCCTCTGCGCTTGGCAAACTGTTCCAGCAGGTCGGGAGTCCAGTCGGCACCATATACTTCGTACGAGTCGTTGAAGAAGGTATGGGGGAAGGTGCTCTTGTTGTCCTTGAATGCCTTGTCGAAATGGGCGAAATAGCGTTTCACGGCATTCTTGTTGAAGTGGTCCATTACATAGCCTTCTCCACCAGGTGCAGCACGCTTCACCATTTGCAAGGTCTTACCTATATATAATACCACGATGTCCCATTGTCCGGCAGGGGCATTCCATTTTAGAGTGCCGTTGCTTGCCTTTGAGGTGAGGTTCAGGCAGGTTCCCTTGTCCGAGTAGGCCATTACACGGCTGAGCAGGGCATGAGGTGCTTGCTTCTTGTCCTGCACGGCAATGTCTAATGACACGTTTTGTCCACCTTGTACCTGATAGGTTTGGAATAGTGCCTTGGTGGCTGCATCGGCTACACTGATGCTGGGGCCTCCGAAGGGCCATCCTGTACCGGTATTCATGTCAATTTCTATGCCTACCCGCTTTCCTTCGGCTTGGGTATGCTTCAGCATATCCATCCATTGCGGACTTAGGAAGGGGAGGTTGTTTGCATCATTTCCCTGAACACCATAGATGGGAGTGATTTCGACGGCTCCCAGTCCAGCCTTGGCATATTCTTCCAAGTTGTATGTCAGGTTCTTGGCATCAACTGCACTACCCAACCACCACCAACGGGCGCCCGGACGTGCTTCGGGTTGAATGACTGGCCAGTCTTGTGCGATGACCGAGCCGCTTGCTGCCATCAGACAGCACAATAATAATTCTTTTCTCATATTTTTGATTTATTTGTTTCTGATTTTGGTGGTGGTTTCTTCTTTCACCACAGAGTTGCACTGAGTCTCACAGAGTTTTTTTTTATTTCTTTAATCATTCACTTCCCATTTTGTCATCCTTCTTTTTGTCATCCTGAGCGTTAGCGAAGGATCTGTTTACATCCACGTGGAAGTCTTCAGATCCATTCGTCACTTCGTTCCTCAGGATGACAAGGCGGAAAAGTTCCTCAAGATGACAAGGAGGGGAAAGCACCGGCCTGAGCGATGAAAAATCAATTCCCGTCCGGTTTTTCTATTTCAGTAAACGGACTGTCGAACCATTGGAAGGTGTTCCAATCATCCGGCAGGGCAGGATTGTAAGTCACATAATCCTTGCGCAAGTGTTCAAGGATGGGCAGATTGAGCTTCTTCATGCCTTCGATGATACACTTGGCTATTTGGTAGGCACCATAAGGGTTGAAGTGTGTATTGTCGGCAAAGTCCTTGGTCTGATTGGGGTAAGTACCTGCAGGGTAGTGTACGAAGGCTTTCTTCGATTCTTCCACGCCCATGGCTTCGTAGAAGGTGCGGGTCATTTGGTGCAGGTCAATCAAAGGAATGTTTTCCTTGTTGGCCAACCAGCGCATGGCATCGGGAAAATCCAGATGGGTATCTTTTATCTTGCCGTCGGGGCCGAAAGAACGTCGCTGTGTGGGAGTGACAAGGACAGGGTGTGCACCACGGGCTTTTGCTTCGTCAATAAAGGTTTTCAGGCTGGTCATATACGAGTAGAAGGCACCTTTTCCGGGTCCTTTCTGCTTCTGGTCGTTGTGGCCGAACTCCATGAAGATGTAGTCGCCCTTCTTCATTTGCGAGAGTGCTTTCTTCAATCGGCCTGCAGCAATGAAGGTATTGGCCGATTCGCCCGATTCTGCATAGTTGGCAAAGCACACCTTGTTGTCGAAGAAACGGGTAATCATCTGTCCCCAGCTGGCCCAAGGCTCATTGTCTTGGTCTACTACCGTAGAATTTCCACACAAGAAGATGGTAGGCACATCGTCTACCTTCTCGATGATGAGCTCGCTCAATGCAGGTGCACTTCCGTTGAATTCAAGGGTGAGCTTGTCGTCCCAATTCAGTTTGCTGCGTTCGCGTGCCTTGATGCGTACATCTTCCTTGTCGGTGATGTGCACATTTCGCTTGTTGATGGTAAATTCGCAAACTTTGGTTTCTTTCTTCTTGGTAGGGATGGTTTCGGCAAACAAACGGCGCGATTCTCCGCGTACACAAGTTACACCCGCTTTCTTGCGATTGCCAATAACGGCTGTAACCCGGTAGTTGCCATCGGGTACACTAATGGAGAAGAAGAAGGGCGCATTACTCTTGCCGTCAGGCGAAGGTTGCAAATCGTATCCATATCCCTTTTCTTTGGAATATCTGTCGGCAGGGGTCACTTGGGTGTATCCATCCTTTACTTTCTTGCCGTTGGTAAAGTCAAACTTATAGGTTTGCGCCGAAAGGGTAGTGGCGAAAAACGAGAGGGCCAAGCCCCAAAATAGTGTCTTTTTCATGGATGTTTTTCTTATTAATGTTTTTATGTGGCTAAGATAATCGTTTTTTGTCTGTTTTCGCATGGAAAGTTGTACAAATGCATGTATTTTCGTATAAAAAGAACGCGATGCAGTAAATTTCCCCATCTTTATTGAGATTATCGGTTGCCTTTTCATTATCTTTGTTCAAAACTATCTATCATGAAAAAGAGAATTATGTCTGTATTATGTGCTTGTGCAATCTCAGGTGGATTGTGGGCACAGTCGCCTTGGTTCAATGAAAAGGATTTGACATTGACGGGAGCTTATTACTATCCCGAACATTGGGACGAAAGTCAATGGGAGCGCGATTTCAAGAAAATGCACGAATTGGGCTTTGAATTCACCCACTTTGCAGAATTTGCATGGGCGCAACTGGAACCCGAAGAAGGCAAGTATGATTTTGCCTGGTTGGATAAGGCTGTGGCACTGGCTGCAAAATACGATTTGAAGGTCATTATGTGTACATCGACGGCCACTCCTCCTGTGTGGTTGAGCCGCAAGTATCCCGAAGTACTCATCAAGCAGGAAGATGGAACAGTAAAGGATCATGGTAGCCGTCAGCACGCTTCGTTCACTTCGAAAGTGTATCGCGAACTGTCATTCAAGATGATTGAGAAGTTGGCACAGCGGTATGGTAACGACCCGCGCATTGTGGGATGGCAGTTGGACAATGAGCCGGGGGTGCAGTTCGATTACAATCCCAAGGCCGAACTGGCTTTCCGCGATTATCTTCGCCAAATGTACAACAACGACATCCAGGCCTTGAACGCTGCATGGGGTACTGCTTTCTGGAGTGAAGTGTACAGCTCGTTCGATGAAATTACCCTGCCTAAACGCGCACAATGGGGGATGAACATTCATCAGATATTGGACTATCGCCGGTTTGCAGCTACTCAGACTAATGAATTCCTGAACGAACAGTGCCTGCTCATCAAGAAGTATGCCAAGAACCAATGGGTAACCACCAACTATATCCCCAATTACGAGGAAGGACACATTGGAGGTAGCCCTGACTTGGATTTCCAGAGTTATACCCGCTACATGGTGTATGGCGAAAACGAGGGTATCGGTCGTCGTGGCTATCGGGTAGGCAATCCGTTGCGTATCGCTTTGGCCAACGACTTCTTCCGTCCCATTCAGGGTACTTATGGCGTGATGGAACTTCAGCCGGGGCAGGTAAACTGGGGAAGCATCAATCCGCAACCCTTGCCTGGTGCCGTACGTCTGTGGATGTGGAGTGTGTTTGCAGGGGGCAGTGACTTTATCTGTACCTATCGGTTCCGTCAGCCTTTGTATGGATACGAACAATATCATTATGGTATTGTAGGTACCGATGGTGTAACCGTTACTCCCGGTGGACATGAATATGCTCAGTTCATGAAGGAAATCAAGCTACTTCGTGGCAAGGTGGCTGCTCGCGAGGTGAAGCCGGCCGATTACTTGGCTCGTCGTACTGCTATTCTTTTCAACCACGAAAACTCATGGAGCATTGAAGAACAGAAGCAGAACCGCACTTGGAATACATTGGGACATTTGGATAAGTATTATCGTACTTTGAAGTCGTTCGGAGCACCGGTAGACATTATTTCAGAAGCAAAGGACCTCTCCGGCTATCCGGTCGTTATCGCTCCTGCTTATCAGATGGCCGACGAAGCATTGGTAAACCGTTGGATGGACTATGTAAAGCAAGGTGGTAACTTGGTGCTCAGCTGCCGTACAGCCCAAAAAGACCGCTTCGGACGTTTGCCCGAAATTCCTTTTGGTGCAATGATCAATGAACTGACTGGCAATGAAATGGAATTTTATGACTTGCTTCATCCGGAAGAACCGGGTAAAATTATAATGGATGGCAAGACATATACATGGAACACATGGGGCGAAATCTTGAAGCCAGGCAAGGACTCGCAAGTATGGGCTACTTATACCGATGAGTATTATGAAGGAAAGCCTGCTGTAACTACCTGCAAGTTGGGTAAGGGTACCATTACTTATATAGGTGTGGATAGTACTGATGGACAACTCGAAAAGGATGTATTGAAGAAACTTTATGCAAGCCTTGATATTCCTGTGATGGATTTACCTTATGGTGTAACCATGGAGTATCGCAACGGATTGGGTATTGTACTGAATTATAGCGACAAACCTTATACTTTCACACTTCCTAAAGGTGCCAAGGTGCTGATAGGAGAAGAGACACTTCCTACCGCAGGAGTCCTGGTTTTCCAAACAGGTAAATAAAATAAAAAAGGAGCGGCTTCACAGTCGCTCCTTTTTCATCTAACCTAATCTAACTTTAAATCTGTCTATGAAAAACCAAATTCGTTATCTATGAAAATCACATGTATTATGATTAAATCAAAAAACCTTTCTTAATCCAATTTATAGACTTCTGTACCAGCCAAGATAAAACAACCGATACCATAGTCTTCAAAGTCAGGAATGTTGTCATAAGTTACAGGTTGGCCGTCTTTCGGTTCCTTACCAGTACCTTGTACAAATCCTAAACAACCATTGTTGGGATGTACGGCTTCCTTAATCATGGCATTCCATGCCTTGGCCAATACAGGAAGATATTCGTTGCGGTCGAGCAAACCATTACGGATACCCCATGCCATGCCATATACGAACAATGAGGTTCCTGATACTTCCTTACCGCCGTAATTGCTTTCATCGTGCAAACTTACATTCCAATAACCGTCTTTGCGCTGGCATTTCTTAAGAGCCTTACTCATAGCGAGGAAGTCGTTGATATAATCCTGACGGTGTGCTTCGCCGGCTGGAATTTCATCCAATACGCGTACCAATGCGGCATATACCCAACCGTTTCCACGGCTCCAATAACAGTCTTCGCCATTCGGTTCCTTGTAAGGAGGGTCAAAATCGCGGTCGCGCCACCACAAACCATCCTTAGGATTGTACATACCGTTTCCACCTTCGATGTTGCGGGTATGTGCATACATATCCCACATCTTGTTGAAGTAACGGCGGTCGCCTGTTACATTGCCCAACTTGGCAAATACCGGCATACCCATCTGGATGGCATCAATCCACCACCAGTCACCGTTCTGTGGAGTGTTCACAATCATATCAGCATTCACCTTGGCATTCTGAATCATGCGCCAATCGCGTGTAATGCGATACATGTCAATGTATAATTGGCTACAGCAATAATTGTCAGCATCGCGGGTGATGTTACCACCACGTGGGGTCCATTTATGTGCTTCACCCCATTCATACATATATTTAAAATACCTATCTTGCGGATTAATTGTATAGAGAGCCATCAAACCTTCATAATAAACGGCGCGTGTCCATAAACTACTTGGGCGCATTTTGTTTCCTACAAAAGTGGCAAGTCCTGCATCAGGCCATTTTTTCATGAAATAGTCATTCACTTTGACAATGGCTTTCATTGTCTCTTTTCTATCCGGCAACTCTTGTGCATTTACCGTTCCTATGCCTATAGCCATAAGAAGGATTGACAGTATCAAACTTTTCTTCATAAGGTTTTTATTTTAGTTTTTTTGCAAAGGAATGTATAAAATTTGTTTTTTGCAATGGAAAAATGTACATTTTCCTATAAGTTTATGCATTTTTGCTATTTATTGAATGTACTTATGTCCACCATCATTAAATTCAGTCGCTTTCCTTGGGTGAAATGGCCCGATTGGAAAAGCACCTTGGTTCCGTCGGGACTGAAGCTTGGATGGGCATGGTCGGGTTTCATTTTAGTGTCCGAAACCAGCTGATGGCGCTGTCCGGTTTCCACATTGATGAGCCAGACATTGCCGGCAAAAGTATCACCTGCCGCCCATTTGTTGTCGCGACTGGAATTACAATGCCAGAATCCGCGTCCTGTCAATTGTCCTTCCATGGCTTTTTGGTCCATACCCAATTCAACTTGGCCTACTAATTCCACATCGTCTGTACGAAGGTTGATGCGTACAATGCCGCTTACTTGTTTACGCAGACGGGACTGGAAACCCAAAATGTTGAAGTAGACAAAATCCTTGGTGCCGAAAGTTTCGTGGGTTACCCAGTCGAGCGATGTTTCCTTATATAAAGGTTTGAACACCGAACCGTTGGCAGTACAGAACCACATGCGTTGGTGGGCATCCCCTCCTGTTTCGTTACAGAATACAATTTCACCCGGAGTAAACCGGCTGGCTTGTATATGGCCGATTTTGAAGTCCATATCGATAACCTTGCTTACTTCTCCTGTTTGCAGGTTCATCTTTCTGAGACCGGAAAGTACAGGCTTAATTTTGATGGGCTGGTTGCTTTCCGGGAGGAAAGCCTTCTTCATCATGGCTTCCTTTTCTTCTTCTGTCCCTTCGCGTTCTACACCAATGTATGCATAGTCATCGTTGCAATCCACTGCATATCCTCCGGGTTTTCCCATTTCGGTGGGGAAGGTACCAATGAGTGTTTCATATTCTTTGGCTTTCTTTACCTTTCCTTTCTTTACATCGGCAAAGAATTTGTCCAAATCCATTACATACATGTTCCAGTCACCCTTTTCTCTACGGCTCATGAACATCTTGTTGGTTTTGTTGGCCAAGAATGCATTCCCTAAGTTCGGTCCTTCTGTAGCTTGGATAATTTTTCCTGTCTCCATTTCTATGAAATAGATTTGGGTAGGGCGGTAGCTCCGTTTCTTTCCGTCGGGTGTGGTGTGTTCTATCATCTTGTCATCCCCACGGCTCGAAGAGCGGAACAACAGATATTTCCCGTCGGCTGTCCACATCGGGTCAGTTTGATATAAAAAACGGTCATTCTTGGTGGTGTCGGTCAGTACAGTGATGGTCTGTCCTGTTACCTTATCTGTATACTGCCATTTTTCAGAAGGAGTACAATACCCGAATTGGGCCGATGCTGAGGTTATCAGTCCCCATGCGCATGCAATAGTCATTAATGTTTTCTTCATAGTAGTTACATTTTATCAGATGCTACAAAATTAGGTTATATAACCATACGAAAGAATGGAATATCATCCAATTTTATGTATTTTTGTACAAAAAGAAAGGCCGTTCCATCACGGAGCGGCCTTTCACTATCGATTGTTCATCAATTCTTTTTCTAAAAAATCTTTTGGTGTATAAACGGGGATATCCGAATTAATAAAATCTTTAACGTTTCGGGTGATAATACAATCACAATTTGCTTGTATGGCGATATAATGTTGCATGGCATCTTCTATATCGTGGAATTGAGAAGAAACAGACAAGCTTTTTTTTATAATTCTTTCGTCGATGCCTGCAATCTCTACAATGGCCGAAAAATCTCTTAGTTGTTTTGATAATTCTTCAAAACTTAATTTCCGTCCTAACAAATATGCTGCTGTCGAGAATGAAATTGGAGCGATGACAGCAGTATATCTTCCTATATCTACAAGAGAAAATAACAATTTGGCCTCTTCGTAGAAGGGGATTCTTCTTGCAAGGAGGTCTATCATCACATTAGTGTCTATAAAAATTCTTTCCATTATAGATGCTTTTCTGACAAATAATTCCGATATGCCTTCTTTTCATCAAAATCAGCAGGCAAATCTAAGTCTACTCCCAATCTTTCCACAAATGGAGTTGTTTTAATTTCTATTTGTTCTACCCCACGTGGATTCTTTATAAATTTGCGAATGAAAGACTCAACAATCTGATTTAAGTTGAGATTATACATTTTTGCCTGCATCTCAGCTTGCTGAAGTAGCTCGGTGTTAATATTCAATGTATTCATATCATTACATTTTATAATTAATTTCTCTAATAAACACGCTCTCTTAAAAACAAGTTCATTTCCACCGCAAATATAAAGATTCTCCCCGAAAACCGCAAACATCCGTTTTCTTTTAAGCATTTTATGCAAAAAGAAAGGCCGTTCCATGCGAAACGACCTTATATCACATTTAGCTTATGTCTTCTATATCATATCTATTCATGAAGATTGCTTTTATACGTTCTTTTTCACTTTCAATCTTTATGTCTTTTTTGCGTCATTTTCTTTAGGTGACGCTTTTTGAATGAATCTTATGGGATAACCTTAAATGGAATCCAGCATTATGGTATCAGTCGTTTAATGGATGAATCAACATAAGAATATTGGTAGGGATCTACTTTTTCTCCATCTCCTACGATGTCTCTTAAAGAACATTTGCTTTGTTCTTTTAGAGATTTCCATCCTAAACGTTCCCCTTTGCTACGTGAACTTCTTGAAGATGTTTTTGTAACAAACATGTCTGATTTTGTGCTTAAATTTCCCATTGCCGTATAAAATGTTTCTGCAAAGAAAATCAATATCAATCAAACCAACAAATAATCGGACAATTTTCTTTTGGGGATTTAGCCCATTTTATCATATGCCGGCTTCTATGCTTTGTGCACATAAAAAGAAAGGCCGTTCCATCACGGAGCGGCCTTTCACTATCGATTGTTAACCTATTGATAGATGGCTGGATTGATTACCAACCTTCGTTTCCTACTTAACTTTTCCGAATTCTGTAAGTTATATCCTTCACATCCTTCACGCACTTGTACCCCGTTGTCTACTAACGAGATGTGGTGAAGGATAGCCTGTATTTTCTCCTTTCACATCCTTCACCGGACAAACCGCTGATTTCTTTATCGTAAACCGCCGTTTTCCTCCTCACAAACCGTCGTTTTTCCAAACGAAGCCGAAGCCTTACGATGTGTGAAGGATGTGAAAGAAGATTTTTCCTTCATCCTTCACCGTTATGCATTGCCAATAAGCAAGTTACAATACGGTGACGGATGTGAAGGATGTTTTTGAACCTAAATTTAAAATGCCGCTCCGCAACAGGAGCGGCATTTCTGTCGATTGTTAACCTATATGGAAAACTGGATTAATATCCAGGATTCTGCCATGCAGCCTTTTGTTCAGCTGTCAAGTTGCTACCATCTTCGTTCAATAAACCATCGATGAATGTTTGAGGAATTGGACGATATTCATGTTTTCCTGATTTAATATTGAGGGCTGCTTCTGGATTAAATGCCTTTGCGCGCATTATCAATGTTCCAGTGCGAGACAAAGTTTCCCAACGTTGCCATTCACCGATTAATTCACGAGAACGTTCATTCAAGATAAAGTGGATAGCTTGTTGTTGCTTGTCTGTTATTCCCAACTTAGCCATAACCTTCTTGTCCACATCGGGTAAATTGTCGAACGACCAATTGGTCAAGTCTGAAGCGGCTGTTGTTCTTTCCATTCCTGGGTTAGACAAATAATAAGTGTTTTTAGGAATAGTAGACCATTCATTCATTTCGGTTAATTTCGCAGTATAACTTGAACCGTCTTTAAGTTGAGTCGTAAATGTATTGTCTTTTGTTGGATTAGCTGTAGCAAAGTAGTCATCAGCGCTTTCGTATTTATCGCGTTCTTCTCCAGCTTTCCATTGTGCGCGTTTGCGAACAATGTCAATATCGGCTTTAGCTAAATCATATTCTCCTTGACGTACATAACATTCTGCACGAAGAAGATAAGTTTCACCTAAACGAGCCATAGTAACATCACGATGTGCGTCACCTTTTTCACCAGTTCGTGAACAGTCGTCAGTCTTGTTGATACCAGCAAAGAAATTAGAGCGTTCGTTTGCGGTAGTTCCGAAAGTGTTTCCTACGAATTTGCCATTTTGGTAAAGTACTAAAGACGCAGGTGCCCATTTACCTCCTAAACCTAGTACGTTGTCTTTATCATACCATGTAGGATTCATTCCTGCATTACCGAATTTGTACTCATCATATGTATGATCATCTTCAGAATTCAAAATCATTACTATTGAAGGATCTCCTAAATCAATATTTTTGGCTACGGCCGTTTCTTTGTTCACAATTTTATTGATACCAAAAATTGTTTTAAAGGTTTTCCATAGACGGGCATCATTTACATGATCATAGATGGCATAAGTATATTCAGTAGGGCGACAGCGCTGGAATTCCATACCTCCTGTAAATTGACCTCGTTGTGACCATTGAGCAGAAACAGTTCTGTATTGAGGTGTGAAATAATTATAACTGCGATTTCCGTAGCGACCGCTTGTAGCATCATTGGCATTATGTCCGGCTGCCATCAATATTTCGCTTGATTCTTCGATAGCACAATCTACACCACTCCATTTTGCATATAAATCACTATAGTCAGGTACCAAAGGACCACGTGCAGTGATAGCATATGTACATGCTTCAATGGCTTCTTTCAAATCAGCTTCCTTAGTAGTGCTATTAAATGCATTGCAACGTTCTGAAGCGCGGAATAAAAGGGCTTTGGCCAAGAAATGAGCAGCAGTTGCTTTTGTCCAAGTAATACCTTTACCATAAGTGAATTCTTCTCCATTAAACAAATTATAAGCTTGACGAAGGTCAGAAATTACTTGTCCCCAACATTCTTCTTCTGAAGCGCGAACAAAATTGCGGACAACGCCCTGTGCTGGTTCCGTTTGCAAAACGCAACCGCCATATTGAGCTGTTAATCGATAGTAATTATATCCTCTCAAAAAATACGCATGTGCTAAACAACGATTACGTATTTTTTCATCAGGAATGAGATCTGCTTTAGCTATGATGGTGTTGCAAGAAGCAATACCAAAATACATTTGGTCCCATAATGCATTAATCCCTGTACAGTTTTTTGCATCACCGGTACCTACATAATTTACAGGATTGAATGTGGCATCATAATCGTTCCATGGAGGAGATACGAGACCACCTCCTGTTGTAAATTCATCTGTACCTAAAAGAGTGATGGAATACGCCCACTCGAAGCCAAAATGCCAACGGATATTTCCGTATAGTGATATGGCAAGAGCTTCAAGCCCTTCAGCCGTTTCAAAATATTCTGTAGAATATTGAGTGTTTAATTCTTCATCCAGAAATTTATCACTGCACGAAGAAGCAAGCATTGCAACGGATAAGACAATGCTCATTCCGGTATACTTAAATTTAGTCATAATATTTTTCATAATAATTGTCTTTATCAATTAGAAACCAATTTCCAAACCGAAAACAAAACTTCTTGTATAATAAGATGCATTGGTATCCAAGTCGAACCAATCAATGGATTGATGGAGGCTGAATGGATTTACTGCTTGTGCATATACTTTCAGATTGTTGAGTCTGAGTTTATTACAAATCTTCTTGTCAAAGTTATATCCCAAGGAAATATTGCGTACTTTGATGAAAGATGCGTCACGATAACCTAATTGTCCAGAGAATGTATCACCACCGGATGTGGTATAGAATGGCTTTTGGAATTCAGCATTGGTGTTTTCTGGTGTCCAATAATCCAATTCGCTTCCAATATTATCGTAACCGGTTAGTGCGTTTCCTAAGCCTCCAATGGTATATTTCATGCGACCATACATAGTAATTCCCAAATCAAATCCTTTCCAAGTAAAGTTATTAGTCCAGCCAGCTGTCCATCTTGGATTTCTATTACCAATAATGACTTTATCTTCAGCATTGATAGTATAGTCTTCATTTTGGTCTATAGGCTTGGTCATACCGGGTTCAAAAGAATGACCATTGGCATTGAATTTTGCCATCTCTGCATGGTCTTCAGGAGTATCTTGCCATAATCCGTCTACCGCATAATCATAATATGCACTGATAGATTCACCGATGAACCAACCATTATCCACCATGTCATTTTTACCATATGCCAACTCTACAATTTCATCTTTCTGATAAGCAAGATTCAAACTTGTATCCCATGCAAAATCTTTTGTCATAACAGGAGTCGCATTTAATGTAATTTCAACACCGTGATTTTTGGTCTTACCTACATTAGCCCATGTCGCATTAAAACCTGTAAGTGTCGGAATGTTTACGGACATCAACAAATCTGATGTTTTTGAAAAATAAGTTTCAATGCTACCGCTGATACGATTATTTAAGAAGCCAAAATCGACACCAATATTAACTTGAGTGGTTTTTTCCCAGCCCAAGGCTTCATTGGCCATAGTCTTTCCATTTTTACTCATATCAACATAATATGGCTCATTTGTTGTATATGCCATTTGGTCAGTCATACCATTGAATGGCAACATGATAGAAGATATATTACCTTTGGTCTTATATGGATCAACTGCAGAGTTACCTGTAACACCAATACCTGCACGTAATTTCAAATTGCTAATCCAATCAATACCTTTCATGAATTCTTCCTGGTTAATACGCCAGGCAAGAGATGCCGATGGAAAGAAATCCCATTTGTGACCAGGCGCCAACTGTGAAGCTCCGTCCCAACGTCCTGTTACAGTCAATAAATACCGTTCGTCAAAGCCATAATTCAAACGTACCATATAGGATGATAATTGACGTTCTGTTATGCCAGAACTGATGGCAACATTGTTGGCAGTTGTTGTCGGGGCATTGTTGGTGTTATTAAAAGCATTCCATAAATAATCAGGTCTTGGAATGTTTTCAGCTTCAATGGCGCTGTTTTCATAATTCCAGGCTGAAGCTGTTTGTAATAATGTGACACCTACTTTATGTTTTTCAACAAAAGTACGGTCAAACATAATCATGTTATCAAGTGTCCATGAAAAGTCACGACGATTTTGCAAACGTGCCCAGCTGTTGGCACCACTACCTCTATTGGCGGAAGTTCCATCTACGTAAGCGCCTTCACGCCAATGACGGAAATCCGGTCCAAAAGATAATTTGTAACGAAGTCCGTTTAGTGGTTCCCATATTTTGCCAAAATCGATTGTTGCAGAGAAATTACCAAGGGCACGGAACATTTGGCGTTGTTGGGTTGATTTCTCTGATTCTCCTACAACCGTATTTGATTTATATGCACCGGGTTGAAGAATAATGTTGCCATTATCATCATAGGGGACAGCAAAGTTGTAAAGTGCTTTTGCTGCATCATATATTGCATTTGGTACAGAGCTTGCTTGTCCCTTCAATGTAGACATACCATAATCTTGTTCACTCCAAGTTGCATTGATTGAGGCGTTAATGGTAAGCCAATCTACAGGAGTGATATTGGTGGTAATTTTACCAGTATATCTTTCATACCATTGTCCTTGTTGTGTACCTTCATTACTCAAATAACCGAAGGATACATAAGAATTCATTTTTTCAGTACCGCCACTGGCACTTAAGGTGTGTTCGTGAGCTATACCTGTTTGAGTTACGAAATCTGTCCAATCTGTGTCTGTCATTTTAGAACCATCCCATGAACTGCCAGAATACCCTTTTTTGATATTCGCAAATGCATAAGGGTCATCACCAAACAATTGACTGTCATTTTCCACTGTAGGAGAATTTGGGTGAGCGTATTTTTCAGGGTCTGTATTATAAGCAGCCCAACGGCGATATGTTACATAATCACTTGCGCTCATGGATGGATTATTGTCAACAATATTGGATAAAGTTAACGTACCGGAATAATTCAAGCTGAATTTACCTTCTGTTCCTTGTTTGGTTGTAACAATAACAACACCGTTAGCTCCACGAGAACCGTAGATAGCTGTAGCAGAAGCATCTTTCAAAATATCGATGGATGCAATGTCGCGGGGATTCAATGTTTCAATCCCAGAACCAGACATCAAAGGTACACCATCTACGACATACAAAGGACTATTTGAAGCGGAAATGGAACGATTACCACGGATGCGGATTTCACCTAATTCACCCGGTCGTTCATTAGAAGTGATATCCACACCGGCAGCTTTACCTTGCAAAGCTTCAACAGCATTTGATACAGGGCGAGTCATAAGCACATCACTACTAACACTAACCATTGCACCCGTTACGTCCGATTTTTTCTGAACGCCATAACCTACTACCACTACTTCGTCGAGCATTTCGGTATCTTCCTGCAAAACCACCTTAACGGACGATTTTCCGGCAACGGAAACATCTTGTGTCTTGTAAC
>CAZFDP010000003.1:0-25445 GCA_964518185.1 uncultured Phocaeicola sp.
TGTTTCACACCCTGCTTTTCCAACTTCTTCATCAGTGTATATTCCTCCTTCGCTTTCTTAGCCAAATAGGTCAAAGCACTTTCATACATTTCCATTGCCTCATCAGGAAGGGACCGGCCGGTCTGCTGTTGCAAACGGGCAAGCAATTCCACGACTTGGGTAGTGATGTAGCGGTTACCCGACATACCCTTATACCAACTCCAAGCTCCTTCAGCATCTTGCAATTCCTGCAACTGACGGATGGCCAAAGAAGTACGTACATCCAAGGTATCCGTTGAGAAACGGTGTGCTATTTCAGGATTTGTATCGGCCAAATAACCGGTCAATGTATTGGCATAATAAGCCACCGCCCACGAAATGGCATTTTCGTTGTCAGGGTTCTGCAATGTCGATAAGGCCTGAACCGCATACCAACCGGGATTGCCCGTAAACTCAACCGTCATCTTCGGGTGACTGATGCTCTTGCTATGATAATTGAACAAGTTCTCAAGAGAAGAAGTGGAACTACCCTCACCATTAATATAGACAGGAACACTCTCAGTCATCTGCTGTTTGTTGCTGAGCACCGGAAGCACCCGTTGTTCGCCATCGCTGAATGTATCGCCTTCGGCTACCCAACGAACCGCCAGGTCTTCAAATTCCTCACCCACCTCAAAACCAAAGTGAACCGTTGTAGTTGCTTTCGAAGTAATCAAGAAACGTTGCTTTTTCACCAGATATACCTTGTCGGTAGCCGGATTGAACAACTCCATACGTACATTACCGATTACATCCTTTTCGCTTTGATTGATAAGTGATACCGAGAGATGCACTTCATCCCCAACTCTCACAAAGCGAGGCATATTAGGTTGTATCATAAATTCCTTACTCGCCACCACTTCCGAAGTTATCTGTCCGTAATCCATATCTTTGGTATGGGCCAAGCCCATAAACTTCCAAGTGGTCAAACTTTCGGGAAGTGTAAATTCAATCTTTACCTCACCATTGGCATCGGTACGCAAATTCGGGTAGAAGAAGGCGGTTTCGTTGAAGTTAGTACGGATTGTCTTATTATCGGTACTTGCTTCATCCATCGCATCAGATTGTTCTATCGGTACAATTTCTTCTTCAAAAACGACTTCATTCAAAGCCTTGGAAGAACGGACACTATACATCATCAAACCTCCCACCCCTACATTCGTGCTAAAGGGAATCATCAACTTACTATAATCCAACGGCTCTGCTTTCAAGAAACCAAGGGGGAAACTCAAATTCAACCAACTTGGATTATTACCTTCCACCCTCCATGAAGTGTGTGGGATGTTTCTATTAAACAACAAACGGAAATTCCAATGATGAGGCATCAAGCGTTCCAATGAAGCATCGTACATGGTAGCCAATAATTGCGCATCTGCCGATTTCCCATTTGGATGCATAACCTGCAAGGTCCACGTCTCTTCGCTTCCCGGCTGAAGCTTATCACGAAAAGTCGTCCACTTCATTTGTAACTCCTTATCCGGCAGTGGTTTCTTGATGGTGAAATATTGATGATAAAGTTGGCTATTCTTGACAAATGCCATTGATACCATAACACCCTCTCCATATTCTTCCTTATAATCAAAATCCATACAAAGTAAGGAATCCGACAATGCTATTTGTCTACTTTCCAAACGTTTATTACCTGAGAACACGTCATAGAATACGGTTACATCCTTTTCTTTAGTGCCAAAATAAAGGGAAGCCGGGAAAGTGTCACTCGTTTGATAATCCCATTTCTCCATATCACAAGGCACACGGGTATCCTTCAATGAGAATAGTACAAACGGATAACTTTCCTCACAAACATTTCCTTGTTCATCCTTTGCACTCACTTTCAATGTATATTCACCGGAAGGTAATTGATAAATCATTTCGGGCATAAATGCCTCGTTGGACATGTTCTCAAAGGACAAAAGCGATTGTTCGCCTTTATATATCCGGCAATCAACCATAGTAGCAACAGGTTGACCTGTGAGATTTTCTACATCGAAGGTTATTATTTGTGGTTGTTCTTTGACAACTATTTCTTTCCAATCATTCACCCTCAGTTGTAAAGAAGAACTTCCCAAAGGCAATACCACTTCTCCCGTCTGTGTTTCACCGGCCATTGAAGTTACCTGTGCAGATACAGCATAAGTATAATACCAATATTTCTTTTCGTTAGGGCTCGGGAGAAAGTGTACAGATATGGTAAAGCAACCGTCAGAATCAGTCAAGGCTTCCCCTTCCACTGTATGTACCGTTGAACCCCTCATCCGCCACCAAGTATTTTCCATGCAAGTAATATCATATTTTACCCGAGCATTTTGTACGGGTGCACCGGAAAAAGTGGCAGCCTTACCCGTTACTTGAACGGAATCGCCTGCTTGGTAAACCGTATTCACCGGATTGAATACCACTTCGAAAGTCGGTCGTTTGTATTCTTCTACCCTTACTCCTAACCTTGCATTCTCTGTTTGGATTTGCCATCTTCCCGTTTGACAATTCTCCGGCAAAACAAATGAATGGCTGAATGTACCAAAATCATTCGTTTTAACCTCCAATGTATTTACTTTTTTATAATTATTATCCAGCAAAGACACTTGCATGGATTTTCCTTTCATTACCTTCACCGAATCTTGTTGCTGTTCATAAACAAGACCCGAAAAATACACCGTTTGACCGGGACGATAGATAGCACGATCGGTAAACAAATTGATCTCTATCTGTTTTTTGTCATTATCTGAATAATGATATCGATTCCATCTTCCCTTCTCATCTTCCACCGACACTTTATTTGGTTTACCCGTTTCCTTATCCAGAATTACTGATTCTACCTTATTGTTTGGTAACGGACGATAAATTTCCATTTCTGCATCCACCACCAATGATGTACCTTCCTTTACATCCGTGCGATTCTTATCCGTTATCATTAAATAATAGACTCCTTCGGGAAGCGGTTTCAAATATGCCAATGTATCCTTCATCCGATAATCAGGGGTAGGCAACAAGTCAATGGATTCTTTACGATAAAAAGCTCCAAATTCCTTTACCGTCTTCACGTTCACTTTCGAAAGTTCTTTGGAATCTGCCTCTAAACGAAGCTGATACACCTCTACATACAGTTGCTCCAAATTGCGATAATTAACCGACACCTTTATCGGCTTGTCAGGATAAGCTGAAGGAATGGTCATACTTACTCTTGGCGAAAGAATTTCCTTCTCCATATTCTTCAGCACATTCACCCGATTGTAGTTGGGATAACGATGAATTCCTTCCCTCACTACCTCCAAGCGTTTGGCAGGATTGTCTTCATATGCCATACGTTGTGCCAAGCGAATATAGACCTCGGCACAAACAGCCAAATCGCCGTATTCCTTAATCCATGTACGAAGTTTGGCCTCATCAGCACCGGAATCGGCATCAAGGGCAGTCAGCAACCAAGCACTTCGCTTACCCGTTTTTTCATAATAGCCAAGCAACGATTGATAGGTTTGGGTTATCGTTTGTTCAACATCAGCCCTTTCCGTTCGCCATTGGTTATTCCTCCATAAGCCAATGGCTCTACGGGCCAACAAATCATACAAATTGTCATCGAAATACAATCGGCTGGTTTCTCCCACCTTTACCATTGGCACCAATTTCCCTGCCGGATAATTAAAAAGAATCGAGCTGTCTTTTAATGAAGCAAACAAATAAGCATTTCCTGTTTCAAAGTCTTTTTCGATGTATAAGTCCGCTAAAATGGAATTAAGTACGGCCTTATCCTCCACAGAAGTACCCTTATCTTCAGCCCACTCCTTCAGATAATTTCTATCCACTTCAATGCTATCGGGAGCAATCTCACCCCTATAAGCCATCATGGTGAGGTATGCCTTCATCATTTGCGGAACATTCTTCTCGGTCTTTGCCTTCTCAAAAATCTTTTGAGCCTCAGCAATGACAGATTTCGGCAAATCCTTCTTTTCCTGTTCCTCCACCTGCTTCCAAAGATAGTTGTATGTCTGGGCTTGTGCAATAGTCATGGCACTGATAATGAATAAGATGATTCCAAAGATTCGTAACTTGTTCATACTTCAACGTCTTAGTGTTTAACAAAGAAACGAAATCTATGTGAAAACACTGCACTACAGAACGTTAAATAAGATGAAAGACAGCCGCACTGCCACTGGCTTTTTCTACTACGACATGTAGCAAAAATTAGTACGAGGATAGAATCTATATTCCAAGTCTTGGAATAAATATTGCTAGTCTTGGAATATAGAACTGTTCGCGGAAGAGATTTTACTCGTCAGGCTTGATGGTGTCGAATATCCTTCCCCATGGATAACTGCCCGGCTTTAACGTAACATGGACATGGGGACAATCCAAACAAGACATACGTACCACACCCGGATTAATTTCGTCTGTCAACCCGAAACGGCTCCATCCTAAAGTTTGCAATATACAGAATGCGGTAGCACCTCCTTCAATGACCAATTCTTTGGGAAATTTTTCTTGAAGCAATGATTTAACGATTCGGGCAGTTGTTTCACGGAGTCGCATTGCAAACTCTTTGCCTTCCTGAGGGGGATATCCATTGGTCGTTAGAACAAGTCCGTTACTTTGGCGATATGTATCATTTACCATCTGCAACCAAGCATCTTCCGAAGTACCGGTATAAAAGGTCCGGTGCGACAAAGGCAGAATAGGAATTTGATATTTATTTATATAGGCATACGAATCGAGTGACGTACTTTGGGTACTTCCGCAAACAATCAACGTCTTGGAAGTTGACAAACCGCAGAAAGAATCATTCAGGACCTTGCTATAGCCCCAATGCGCCAAACAAGCTATAAACAAATCGGCAGCACCAACCGGCAATGTATCCGTCCCCATTTTTTCCGCCATCCGATATACATCGTCCATCGTTGCTGTATCAGAGATTTTATACTCCGGAAGTATTTCACTTACCAAGGAAGTGTGTTGCGGAAATTCCGGGTCATAGGCAAAAGCCGTTTCATGCAACGGAGTTTCATGAATATAATAGATTCCACTCTTTACCATTCTACCCCGAGACGGATTTTGTGGGAGCAACATCACTTCCTTATAATCCGTTTCCTCCATCAATACGTGCAACTCGGCTGCAATGTGTCCCCGTAAAGCCGAATCCGTTTTCTTGAACAATTTTCCTATACCTCTCTTCTTGAGTTCACGGACAACACGACGAGTCTCATCCAATGCATCGGCTACCTTCATCGAACGGGTATCTGTGGCTATGACCAACAAATCAACATCGGGCAGCGGATGATGAAAATCAGTAACGATTGCGGTATTCAAGCCATAACGAAAACCGATGCCGGCTATTTCAGCGGCACCGGTTATATCATCGGCAATCACAGCTATTCTATTCATCTGCCATTTGTTTTCTCATTAAACGGGTTATGGCCATTCGGGTGGCATAATCGATGGAAAGCATCATGGCATCTTCGCTTGCAATGCCTTTACCTGCCACATCAAAGGCTGTCCCATGATCGACAGATACACGGATAATGGGTAATCCTAACGTAATGTTCACCCCCTTGACACTATCCATTTTACCCGTTTCTTTGTTCCAATTAAAGCCAACCACCTTGAATGGAATATGTCCCTGGTCGTGATACATGGCTACACAACCATCGAACTGGCCACATTTAGCTTTTGCAAACAACGTATCGGGTGGAACCGGACCTTCGACATCAAATCCACGGACACGTAATTCTTCGATGGCCGGAATAATTTCTTTCTGTTCTTCCCAACCAAACAATCCATTGTCACTGGAGTGTGGATTAAGTCCGGCAATACCGATTCGGGGAGTTTCCATGCCGAACTGTTTGCAAGCATCGTGAATAAGTTCCGTCACTTCAATGATACGGTCTTTTTTCACTCTATCGCATGCTTCGCGAAGAGATACATGAGTAGACACGTGAATAACACGTAAAAACTCATCAGCCAACAACATGGCATACTTTTTAGTTTGCGTAAAAGTGGCATATATTTCCGTATGACCATCGTAATGATGACCGGCTAAGTTCAATGCTTCTTTATTGAGTGGAGCAGTAACCGTACCATCCACTTCATTTGCCATAGCCAATTCGATAGCTCTACGGATGGACAAGAAAGCCGCATTACCACATTGTGCATCTACCTCTCCGAACGAGAAATTATTCAAATCGACACAATTCAAATGGTATACATCAATGCATCCGTATTTAAAACCGGCATCTTCCACTTTATGGATAGCATTTACCGACAAAGGAAGCGCCAACGCATCTATAGCCAAACGGATTACATTCGCATCGCCAACAACAAGTGGACGGCATTGTTCATAAGTTTCCTTATGGTTCAGGGCACGTACTACTATTTCCGGACCAATCCCTGCAGGATCGCCCATTGTAATGGCCAATTTAGGTAACATCTTCATGACTTCATTAATTAAAACAAACTTTCGTATATGGATTTTGCATCACTTTCGGTAACAGGACGCGGATTGTTCTTCAACAAACGTTGAACTTCCATGGCTGCATGAGCCATATGGTCTACAGCCTCCACGGGGATACCGATATCCGACAATCGGGTCGGGATACCACAATCCCTTGACAAAGATGCAATGAAATCAATCCCTTTTTCAGCTGTTTCTTCGTCATTACTACCCGGAGCAACTCCGAAAGCCAATGCCACTTTTGCATATTTCTCCATATTGGCGCAAAGATTGAAACGCATGACCGAAGGAAGCAGGATGGCATTAGACAATCCATGTGATATATGGAACTCACCACCTAAAGGATAAGACAATGCATGTACGGCAGCCGTATTGACAGGTCCCAAGCACAAGCCCCCATACAAGCTACCTAACAGCAATGCTTCACGGGCTTCCATATCAGTACCATCCTTCACTGCACGCAACAAATTCGCTGCAATCAATTCAATACCCTTCAACGCATACATATCAATGATGGGATGTGCAAATTTATTAGTATAAGCTTCGATACAATGGGTCAATGCGTCCATACCCGTTTCGGCAGTTACTTTAGCAGGGACAGTCACCGTAAGCTGAGGGTCTACATAAGCAGCATCAGCTATCAGGAACGGGCTTACGATACCCTTTTTCAGATTATCCTTTTCGTCCAACAAAATGGCATTAGGAGACACCTCGCTACCTGTACCGGCTGTTGTAGGTATACAAGCAAACCAACACCCCTTTTGGGCTACCAGTCCTGTACCAAATAATGTTTCTACAAGTTGGTCGCTATTTATTAATGTAGCAATGAGTTTACATAAATCGAGCACACTACCTCCACCCACACCAATAACGCTGTCTGCTTTGAAATCCTTGGCTACAGCCAATATTTCATTAAAATCGCTAACGGTCGGCTCTTGGACAATTCTATCATAAATAAGGGTAACCACTCCGGCTGCATTCAATTTTTCAACAGTAGGTTGAATTAGCGGCAATATAGGAGGAGCCGTCAGGATGAATAACCTTTTATGATTCAAATTCAAGAAATCATCACAGAATTGTTTCATGGAGTTCTTTCCGAATACAATTCTTTTGGGTTGTTGAAGTATAATCATTTCCATACTATTTCATGTTAATTGTTTTCTGACTGATTGTTCTTCTTCCGTTGTTCCCAATAACCATAGAAAGTAAGATTCTTATCGGCTAAAGGTGTCTTGAAAAGGAAACTGGCCAAATAGCCCACTACCAAAACAATGAGATGACTGTACACGCCCAACATATATTTATGATGGGTAAAGTTCCACTCACCCAAATCGAGCAAAAGCTGCTTTCCGTTACCAAAATCAAACTTAGTGGAAGTAAGCATTGCATAAGCGGTAAACAATACAGCTGCAGCAATACCTATATATAATCCTTGCTTATTGGCCCGACGACTAAACAACCCCAAAAGGAAAATGCCGACAATACCGGCTGAGAATATGGCATATAGCGAAAATACAGCTCCGAGTACACCTTCACCACCCCACACCACATAAAGCATGGCAATACCGATAGATGCTACACCCGTAATCACAACTACCCAACGGCCTAAAGTAAGCCGTTGCTTGTCGGTACTATTGGGACGGAAACGTACATAATAATCTTCCACAGCAATAGCAGCCAAACAATTCATATCGCTATCCAAACTTGAAATGGCAGCTGCCGCCAATGCAGCTACAACCAAGCCTGTAACGCCAATGGGCAGTTCCACACCTATAAAATGAGGGAATACGGCATCAGCTTTGATTCCTTCAGGAAGCGGAGCACCGGTGGTTTGATAAAATATAAAAAGCCCTGTACCTATCAACATGAATAAAGCCCATACGGGTACACTCATCAATACACCCATATAAGCGGCCTTCTTGGCACTTTTGTCATCCTTGGCAGCCAAATAACGTTGCACGATAGTTTGGTCGGTACCATATTTCTGAATGGCATAGAAGATACCATTGAAGACCATTACAATGAAAGTGAGTTTGGTAAAATCGCAATCATACGGTCCGAAGTCAATCTTGTTCTGTTCCCAAGCCAACGAAAATACTTCAACAGGGCCTCCTTCCGGAGTAAACAAAAGAATTCCCAAACAAACCAATCCTCCGGCAATCAACATGAATCCTTGGATAACGTCCATCCAAATGACTCCTTCAAGTCCTCCCAATAAAGTAAGAATGATAATGGCAATGCCTAATACCAGAATGATGGTATAGATATCAATACCCATCAATTCAGACATAGCCAATCCAACCAAAAAGAAGACGGTTCCCATCTTCGAAAAATGCCCCAACGAAAAAGCAAACGAGCTATAAATACGAGCAAAGAAACCAAAACGACGTTCAAAATATTCATAGGCACTCAAACGTATCATTTTGCGAAATAGAGGCACGATAAAGCCTACCATAAAAACCAGCACAATAGGCACCATCAACCCTTGTACCAACAGAATCCAGTTGCCGGCATAGGCTGCACCTGGATAAGCCAAGAAAGTTACGCTACTGATTAGTGTAGCAAATATAGACATACCGATAGCCCAAGATGGGATATTACCTCCTGCGGCAAAATAAGTTTGTGTGTCTTTCTGTCGGTGAGCGAAATAAACACCTACAACTACGGCCAATATAATGGATATAGCTACGATTGCATAGTCAATCCAATGCATGATTGGTTCATTCATATCAAACTACAGTATTATATTATTAAAGACTTATTTTTCTTGCCAATTCGGCTATCTGCTTTTCTGTCTCTTCATCCAAACGAGTAAGCGGAGAAAGCATATAAGGTTCGCAAAGGCCATTAGCCTGCATCATAACCTTTAAAGCTGCCAATGATTCTCCCAACGTACGTCCTTCCTGATAGATACGAGCTATCTCATTGGTTTCCAATTGTAAACGATTCGCCGTTTCCATATCATTATTGAGTGTAGCAGTGTATAAATCATAGAACATTTGAGGAACAAAATTACCGGTACTCGGTACAATACCATCTGCTCCCAACTCAAGACTATGTGCAGATTGAGCCGCCCATCCACAGAAATATGAGAAATCATCACGAGTACGGGAAATGGCAATGCAAGCTTCCATTCGTTCAAGATCGCGTTCGGAATCTTTTAAGCCTACGATATTGGGATGCATACTTAATCGTTCAATGACATGGACAGGAATAGACATATGTGTGGTAGCCTTGATATTATACAACATAACAGGTGCTTGAACACAATCGGCCAATGTCTTATAGTAATGGTACATTTGCTCATCTGTCAATGCGTAATAACAGGGAAGGGTGGCTACAATTACATCAGCACCAGCCTTCACATAATTATTGGCAGCCTTCAGTTGCTCTGCCACACAAGTTCCGGTCAAGCCTACATAAATAATGATTTGACCTTTTGCCGCTTCAACCGCTGTTTCTACAAACAATTGTGCAGCGGTTGCCGATACAGAATTTCCTTCACCGGTAGTCCCCATCAGCAATGGTGACACATTACTTTTCCTGAAACTCTCTATAATTCTTTTTACAGCCTCTACATCAAGCGAACCATCAGCTGCTATCGGTGTCACCATAGGTACAACCACCCCACAATATCTGTTCTTTTTCATATATCCATTATTTTAATCATATACCCAATGTCACGTATATACGTTCTTTCAATCTTACACACTCATCTTCAGTCAACACGGTTATCACAGGATTTTCTGCCAAAAGAATCTGTCTGGCTTCTTCATATAACGCAGAGCAATCCTTATTCATTCCCTTCCTCTCTTCCCAATATGACTCAGAAAGTGGAGAATGACATAAGACTGCTCTGATAAATTCATCATCCATCAAGAAATCTTCCACCCTATTATATACCCTATCAAAAACCACTATATTAATTATTCTTTTTAAAGAAGACGAATTAGTTATTAAGTAGTACTCATTTATTTAGAGTTATCCTGCCAATTCTGTAAGCATCCGAATAGTCTTTCATAAAAAAAGGGGTACCTAAACAGAACCCCTAATTATTTTATTCTTTAGAATAATTCTCTATTAATACCCATTATTTCCGTATTCTTCTGCATTGTCTATTTGACTCAAGAAATTGAATGAAATAGGACGAAGATAATGTTTCTTTTCATCGAAGTTACGATAAGCACGAGGATTACCCTCTTGCAAACGTACCTTAAATGTATCTTTATGACGTTTCATTGTTACCCAACGTTGGTATTCACCACAAAGTTCACGTGCATATTCATCCATTACATCATCCTGAGTAGCTGTTGTCAATTTCATTGCATTATATGAAGCATCATCACGGGCAGCACGCTTCTTTAATACATTCAGATATTCTGCAGCTTTTGCTCCATTACCAAGTTCTTGATTTGCCTCTGCTGCAATCAAATAGATTTCGGCCATACGCATAATGAATACATCACCAGTCTTCTTTTGCAAATTGGAACTATAAGCACCTTCAAACAACCAATTGTATTTGTTGAAACCCGGATAAATCTTGTTATCATTTTCGGTCTTGATTGCAGTTGACCGATATTCACCGTTGTCAAACAAATCATCAATATTAATGACGTAATATCTACGTTCTGCCTTTTCAGCATCGGTCAACTTGTCTTTCGACAAATAGATACAAACACGGTCATCGTCTGCAGCAACCGGATATGGAATAACATATGGATTCTTCACTTCCTGCAAAACCTCCACATTACCGCTATGTTCCCCTTTAGGCCATACCTTAGCTACAAGTTTTGCAGCCCAAGTTCCATCGTAATATGTATAATTCAAATCGCCATAAGGATAAATAGTATCATTGTGGAATTTTGAGTCTAATCCGAATTTATCAATTATATTCTGAGTCAACAAAGTAAATGAACTAATATTGTCATTAATACCATGCTTACTACCGATTTTCGGCGTAGTACCATCATCTAATGTCTGTTTTTTGGTAAACAAATAACTTCCACCTGTTTGAACAGCCGAGAACTGAACATATGCTGTTGTAAACGTAACTTCCCAACGTTTGTCCTTATCAGCATCAAAACAATCCAATAAATATTTAGAAGGAGCAAAAGTACAGTTGTTAGTTCTACCATACCAATAGTTTTGATTATCAGGTGTGGGATAAATTGTCAAATTGTTGGGCTTTGGATATGTATAAGTAAAGATATTATTACATTGCGAAAATGCATTCCACGATTCCAGAACAGTTACATCTGGACCTGCTGCGACAAATAAAGCTTCTTTATTGTTACGATTATTGGCCGGTGCCCATACATCTTCTACATCATCATACATACATGATGCACCATACTTCGTAATCATATCTTCAGCTATGCTTCTGGCACGTTCCCAATAAGAAATTCCATTTTCTTCCAAACCATATTCTCCACCTCCTTGTGCATATACACGAGCCAACAAACCTAATGCAGTCTTTTTAGTGACACGCGCACGATTGTTTTCATAAGGAGTATCTCCCAAATTATCAACTGCAAACTGTAAGTCTTCAATCATTTGAGTATACAATTCTTCAATGGAGTTACGTTGAGGAGTTAAAATTGGATTTTGCGCTGAATCATCTAAGTTCAATGTTATATTGCCATAATAATTCACCAAAATTGAATAATAAAACGCACGTAAACAACGAGCTTCGGCTACTAAAGTAGTAATATTCTTCTCGTTACCATCTGTAATCTTTGCTGCACGATTTACTACAGCATTACAATTACCAATCATTGAATATGCCTGGCCAAACAATTTGTTTGTAGCATTTGTATTGGTTGCCAATGCATCATAATAAATAACCTGACGAGCATAGTCCGGATTACTAGCTGGAGTCAGCCAACAGTCTGTACCCCCTTCGGCTACAGACAAGAAATCGTACACACTAAACAACTGACCATATAGAGACTGATAACAATACGCCTGCATTCCTTTAAATCCATCGAAAGATGCAAGAACTTCGTCACCTGTTTTTTGACTTGGATTGTATTCATCCAAATCACAAGCGGTCATAGAAGCCAAAGCAAATGCAGCCACTGCAAATTTATATATTGAACTTTTCATTTTTTTTAATTTTAAAATTAGAATGTAACATTAACACCAAACACACATTGTTTTGTCAACGGATACTTCAACGAACCGTTCATTTCAGGATCATAATCTTTCAACAGATCACTCTTTGCAAAAACCAAAGGATTAGTAATGGTTGCATAGAAACGACATTTTTGAAGACCTGCAACCTTTAACCATGACTTAGGCAAAGTATAGCCCAAAGTAATGTTCTTCACCTTTAAGAACGAACCATCAACATAACGCAAAGCATAATAACCTGTATATTGTTCCAAACCTCTGTTTGCATTAGCAGCAGGGAAATCGTTAGACGGGTTTTCAGGAGTCCAATAGTTGAAATATTCCGGGAAGTTACGCTTACCTGTCGGGTCGTATGAAGTCAGCATATCATATGCAAACATTTGGCCATAACGTGCATATAAGAAAATACTTAAGTCGAAATTTTTGTAGGTAAAGTTATTTTGGAAGCCAAGTGTCCAATCCGGAGAGTTATGCCCCAAAATCTGGTAATCTTTATCGCTTACTGTATACTTATTATCTGCTGTATAATAAACGATTTCACCATTTTCATCAACCATAGAGTATTTACCATCTGATTCCTTTTTCAAATTAGGTACATTTATCTTAATGTCACCAGGTGCAGCTCCAAACACTTCAGCATCTTTTTCTTCTCCAAGTTGCCAAATACCATCTATCTTATAATGATAATAAGAGTTTACCGCTTCACCCATAGCCAAAGCAAAACCGGTATCACCATTAGATACTACATCAGAGTCGCCACCTGCCAATTTGGTAATTTTTTCCTTATTATAATTAAAGGTTAAGGTAGAACTCCAGGTAAAGTCTTTGGTAATGATATTACGAGTATTCAAAGACATCTCAAAACCCTTGTTACTTGTTTCACACATATTCACATTAGTAGTATAAAAACCGGAATTACCACCATCTGTTTTATAAGCGCCATTGACAACAGGAATGGATTTTGTCCAAATAACATCCTTTGTTTTGGTATTATAATATTCCATACTTACATCAATACGGTTATTCAGGAAAGTAGCATCAATACCAATGTTGGTATTATAAGATTTTTCCCAGCCCAAGGTGTAATTTGGAATATTTTGAGAATATACATTGATTGGAGTTAAAACACCACCTAAAACAGTATTTACCAATATTGGATCTAATGATGCAGCTGAAGAGTATGGATTGATACCCGCAGTACCTGTAACACCGTAACCAACACGAATCTTCAAATTATCCAACCATTCACGTGTAGATTCCATGAATTTTTCTTCAGAAATTCTCCAACCTGCTGAGAAAGCGGGGAATGTATCCCATTTGTTTCCTTCAGCCAAACGAGAAGAGCCATCGTGACGAACCGATGCAGAGAACAAATATTTACCCATATAGGAATAATTGATACGGCCTACATAACCCATCCCCTTTGACATTGTATATGAAGTACTACCAGAAGTTGCAGCATTACCATCCAATATATTATGCCACAAGAACTTGTTTTCCTCTATACCCGTTTGATACAATAACACATTGTCACCTCTATTATGGTTCCATGAAGTTACAGCAGTCAATGTAATATCGTGGTCTTTCAATATTTGAAAGTTATAAGTCAAGATATTTTCCCACTTATAGTTATATGAACGATTATCGGTCACCTGTGCTTTAATACCTGCACTGGTTTGATTATTCTTGTACCATTGTACAGACCCTTCACCATAGAAAAGATTACTACGGTTGTAATTCAATGCAGCTCCAACCTGAGAACGGAAAGTCAAACCTTTGATGGGAGAAACTTCAATATACGGATTGAAATACAACTTCAGATTTTGCTTTTGGTTTTTATATACTTCATCACTTTCATTTAACAAATAGTTATAAATGGTAGAAGAAGGATCAGCTATAGGTTGTGGGTTAATAGAACCATCTTCGTTATACAAAGTTCCCAACGGATTTGCTACCATCAAAGTCTGCAAATCCGAATCTGCAGAGTTCTGATGTACATAAGACATTTGGGTATCTACCCCCACCTTCAACCATTTTTTAAGACTATGGTCGATTCGAATCTTCGATGAATATACTTTGTAATTATCTTGTGCAAACTGACCTGCTTCATCTGAAAAATTCAAAGAGAAATAAGCCTTAGTCTTCTCTGTACCACCAGATATAGATAACGAATAATTTTGAGTCAAGCTTGTTTTCATCAAAGCATCCACCCAATCAATGTATTGTCCTTTCTGATGAGCAGTCTTCTCAGAATCGGTCGTAAATAATTTCAAATCATCAGATGAAGAATTCCAAATTCCATCACCAGCACCAACAGAAGCATCACGCAATGTCTGTATATACGTTTCGCCACTACGCATGGTTGGAGTCTTAGACCAACCATTAACACCCACATAAGCATTTAAATTAACGGTTACCTTTCCTTCTTTTCCACTCTTGGTAGTAATTAAGATAACACCATTAGCTCCACTTGACCCATAAATAGCTGTAGATGAAGCATCTTTCAATACTTCGACACTTTCAATATCATTCGGATTCAAGGTAGCATAGTCACCAGGCATACCATCAATGATAAACAATGGATTTCCGCTGGCAGAGAATGAACGTGTACCACGCAATTGCATCTTTACACCAGCACCAGCCTGTCCTGATTCACGTGTGATATCCAAACCGGCAACCTTACCTTGTAATGCCTGCATTGGATTTGACCCCGGATTCATAACAACATCATCACTTTTAATAGATGTAATCGCACCTGTCAAGTCACGCTTCTTCATGGTACCATAACCCACCACCACCACTTCGTCAAGAGCTTGGGTGTCGGGTTGCATCTTGATATTTATAACATTACTTGTACCAAGAGCGACTTCTTCTGTCTTGTAGCCAATGTAAGATACTATCAGCGCTTTCTGACCAGAAGGCACCTCCAAACTAAAACGGCCATCGAAATCGGTGATAGTACCGGTGGTGCTTGCTCCCTTGACTACAACCGACACCCCAATCAACGGTTCACCATTCTCATCCAGAATCTGACCATTGACTGTACGACTTTGCAAAACGGTCTGAACAAGGTCTGTTCTGTCACCAACATTTGCATACGAAAATGCAGCCGGCATACATAATGCAGCTGCCAGCCCTAACACAAAAGGAGTCTTGCTCCAATTGTTCCGGACATTCAGTTCATCTTTTTTCATCATGTTACGGTTAACAAAAAAAATTAATAACTCATAAATTAAATATTCCTTAGCCTAAACTTAATCTTTTTACCCTTTAAAAAACTTCCACCTAATTGTATTTTTATTTACAACTCTTTTTTTTAAGACGAAAACATCATTAAGAAGTACTCATCATATCGAACAAACTTTCAGTTCTCTCAGTTTTGTTAATCCACGGTGCATTAAATTGCGTACAGACTGGTAATTCATATCCATAATGGAGCAGATGTCTTCATACTTCTTTTCCTCTATATAATATAAAGTAATGGCTTCGCGCTGGCGAGGAGACAACCGGCACATCAAACGTTCGATGATACGACACTCTATTTGCTTTCTCTCTTTAACCAGATACTTACATTCAACATCGTCAGCCGGAGCATCTACATTCATATCTTCGACAGCCGTATCAGATATGAACACACGCCTACGCAACTCATCACATAACTTGTTCTTTAAAGAAATAAGTAAATAGGATTTTAAATTATCTATATTATGCAACTTCGAACGTTTAAGGTACAATTTCACAAAAATATCGTGAATACAATCCTTCAACAGTTCTTTATCCTCCGTAAGTTTACAGCCGAAATTCAATAATATAGGTATATAAGCATTATAAATAGAAGAAAAAGCTTCTACATCACCCTCTTTCAATCCAGCTATCCACACGGACGTTTTCTCTCCTAAGTTTTGTTTCATCACAGCATTATATTTAGAATGGTTTTGTGATGCAAAACTAAGAATCAAATTTTAATAAAAGAAGAAAAAATTGATTTTTGGGACGAAAAAACAGATAACATGTTGCATAACATACAAACATATTACCCGTCCAAAAAGAGAAAAGGCCTTTTCAAAGCCTTTCCTCTTTTATAGAGGCTATTTTTTATCAAACCAATAAATTCTATTGGGTTTATCCTTTACATTCAAAATGTATTTACCATTGATTTTCAACCTCTTATTTATTTGTTCAATCTTACCGGTGGCCCAATCCACTGATTTAAGTTCATAAACGCCCTTTTCCAATTCCAATGCAATATCCACCTCTTTGTTTTGGGAATAAATGATATATCCAATACCATTTTTTCCCATTTGATAATATTTTCCTTGTCCGTTGTCTATAACTGACATCTTAGCCACATCAGACAAGAACTCCCTATCAGCAACCGGTATTACCGGACATGATCCACCGGCAAACAAAACCGCCCAAGCCATTTGCGGATAATTCTGCGCATAATAAGTTACGGCTTTATCCGGATAATTCATACGATAATCTTTGACAGCCTTATACGCTTCTTTAAAAGAAACACTACCAACCTTCATTTTTCTGGCATGCTGACGAGGAGCCATATTTTTTCCTCCCTGAGGAGCATACAAGCCCTTGGTATTATAATGCCAATAACGGATGTCAATTATATCTACAATCTTTGAGCGAACAGAATCTCCAAGAATAGCATCTTGCACATCCTTCGTTGCACTTAATGCCACCAATACGTCTTTCCCTGTTTCTTGCTGCCATTCAGCAATTACATCAATCCAAAACTGCACAAAATGTAGCGGCCCGGTATATTCGGCACTAATCAGTTGTATCACATTCGAATAATCAGCCAATTGTTCCAAACACATTCTAATATAATTCCGATGAAGTTCTCTACGAACCGGATGATTGATGTCATAGAACATATCCGCGACAAAAATACGTTTGTCACCTGCAAAGTTTACGGGTTCCGGGAAATCGGTATGATTGATATTATTGACCGAACGCCATGGAGAATCTACCCAATGAGCACCTGCCTCCAATATATTATGCTGGAAATAATTCTGATGGAACAACAACAATCCATGTTTTAAGCCATCCGACGCAAACGATTTCAAACGAGACCAATACCATTCATTCGGACGTGTCAAATCATACTTACTTAATCCATCCCAAGCGACACCTTCACTGCTACGGGCAAACGGTTGTTCATAAAAAGGTCCCCATACATCCCCATCACGACGACGAACACGTTCATGATCATCCCGTCTTCTATCATACCATAAACCATAATTATGGTCTAAGACCAATAAATTTTTCTTAACCATATAATGAATAGTAGAATCGATACGGTCTGTCAGTCCCCATCCTTCTCTACCCGGGACAAAACGCGTTACATGAGGTTTGGCTTTTGGCAACCAATTCGTTTTCAGTTTTCCGCTCCACCAGGGAACAACCGTACTCCCCCCCACCAATAATTGTCCATCTAAAACCAGACGACCGTCATCAACACCCACTGCCGGTACATTACTTTGCTTAAAGGTTTTATTTTTTTTCATCTTGACTTTATCCACATCCACCAAGCCATCCGATGAAACATTAACCGTAAGAGGTGATTGTTCAATCCACATTTTAAGGGTTAATCTCGGTTCATAAGCTTCTTTGGCAAGGAGCATGGCTTGTTCAATGGTAGGACTGGAAGTTGCACTGGTAAGCATTGGCAACAATCTTGCCTGACCACTACAATCTTTTCCTAAACGCTTGTCCAATTGGGCATAAAAAAGGCTTCTGGGCTGCACATGATTATCTCCTTCCCCCCATTCACCGTCTCCCCAACATTGGGCCCAGTGGCCATAAGCTCTGTTTTTCGCATCTTCCGCAGGAGAAAAACAATGAATCATTGAAGCAGTACATTGCCATGACATACTATTACCCGTATTCCATCCGGCACCATTCTTGTTTTGTCCTAAATTCATAAAACTCAAATCATTGCCATCAATGTTGACAATATCGAACAACAAGCCACAAGCCCATGTATCTATCGAACCACTGAACCCCAAAGATTCCAGTGCATCACATTGGACAAAAGCATTCGGACCTGCCGCACAATAACCGGCTGCAAAATCATGAATGCCATGAACAGAAAGACAACGTTGGAATAATGTCTGCTGACCTAATGTTAGGAAAGTACAACGACGCATACCGCCAATTTCAGAAACAGGTTCGGTAGAAATACAATCTTCCACTGTTATTTTAGAGCCTGAGTGTTGCACTATGACAGCACTTCCGGCGAAATGCCTGAAGTTAACCCTACGTACCCAACAATTCTCGGCATTTTCGATGGATATACCTGTCCAGCAATGGTCCTCATCCTTCGGATAATCTTTATTCCAATCGGATACCAATGTCAGATTTTCTACACCCGAATCAGAGATTCGTCCTTCCCACTGATAAGGCATTACCCAAGAAGCTCCCCAAGCCGAATCCAAAGCCATAGTCAAAGGAGCATCCAATGTCAATTTGTTTCCTTCCGTATTCACAACAACCCTATCCCACAATATATCCACCTCACCCGGTTTCCACCCAGAATAACTATTGGCACCTCCGTGCTCATAACACCCTAAAGCCTCAATCCATTCCTTTGATGAAGCCCGTACTATCTGTATCCGTTCTCCTTTTGTCCATGATACATTCGAATCCACTTCCAACATACAGGAATTAACCGGAACATAACCTGTCACTACCTTCAGGGTATCCGTTACCTTCTTGTCATCAACGCCCTCCACATAAATCAAGGCTCCACGCTCAACCCCTTTTTTAAACAAAACGGTTTGCTCCTTATCCATACCACGAACAACAACACCTGAAGCCGTGATACGAAGACTTTCATTCAGTTCAAAAATACCTTTATCCAACAAAACAGCTCCACGAAAGCCATTTGCATCCGGTTTCAAAGACGAGACATAATCAATAGACTTTTGTATACGATCCGTATTATCACCTTTTTGCCAAGAAACGAAGACTGCATTTTCAATATTTGGGATAGGTACATCAGAACTACGATATCCACAGGTAGAGAAATCCAATATCCGGTTTCCTCTTTCGTCGTGGATATAAACCAATTCGCCCTTCTTTACTTGTAAAGGAAAGGTTTGCGCATTCAATTGCGCAAACCAAATCCCTGACATCAATATAAATAACCCTTTTAACTTAATCATCAGAACAAACTTTTACGTTTTGCCAAAGTATCATAATTGTTACTCAAATCACTCCAATCCACCTTTTGGGTAGGATCAATACCATTGATGTATTTTTCAATGTTTGTATATCCGTCACCATTACAGTCGGTTGTTGCATCCGAGGCATCATTCGGATTCAATCCATAACGTGTTTCCCACACATCGGGCATACCATCATTATCCGTGTCCACGACAGGAGTGCCAGTATATGTTGGCAATCCTCCCACTTGTTGGGGATGAGTAATGATTCCTTGCTTATAAGAATCGGCAGGCAAACGACGTTTTACATATGGACTGACAAATTCCTTGGCATCATCTGCATAAATAGCTTTACCGGTCTTAACCGATTTAACGATACGGGCATCTACGGCATCACGTTTAGGGAAAGTTGCTCCCACATTATCCAAAACAAACTTATAGGCAGTCTTTGCATCCATAATGGTTACGTTGGCCATAGGAAAAGGCTTATCCATTTTAATTTGTTTCAACACCTCATCCAGTTTATCACCTTCTACTCCCGGTTGTACTCCACCATCCCAATTATTCTTCGTTACACGAGCATTACCATGTACCCAATTACCTGCTACATAGGCCCGTCCGAATACATCTCTGTATCGTTTGTCACGTCCCGACTCCGGTTTCACAATACGATACGCTATCGCTTTGTCCTTCGGAGTAATCGGTCCCGGTTTAAAATTATTGTTTATGATATTCAATCGACTTGTATTGTCACCACCATCAACGGTACGATTCCACCAATTGAACGTGATATTATTCACAAAATTGAAATCACCATTCATACCTATAGAACAATTACGACTAATGTTTGAAGCAAACAAGTTCCGACAAAACATACTATTATGACCACCGATAGTTGCTCCAAAGGAATGATTGTACATATCTAAGCATTCCGAGAACACCGAATTTTGAATCGTTATATTTACAGTAGGCAATTTCAAGCCTCTACCATTCTCGTCACGATTATAAACATGACGATAAATGGACATATTTTCATCCAACCCCCAACTTGCAGAACAATGGTCAATAATGACATTACCTACACATTGTCCTCCTAACGCATCGTCACGGAAAGCCACATCGGTCTGTCCGCGACGGAAACGCATGTGCCGAATGATAACGTCATGCGTATCAATCAAGAAAGAAGCACCGGTTACGCACACTCCATCTCCTGGTGCAGTTTGACCGGCAATGGTAATATAAGGTGCACGGATATTAATGGGAGATTCCAAACAAATCACACCTGCCACATTGAACACAACAATACGGGCACCTCCAGTCTCACATGCTTCACGGAGTGTTCCAGGACCTCTATCGGCCAAAGAAGTTACAACCATTACTCTCCCACCACGACCACCAGGGGTATATGCGCCACCACCTTCAGCCCCTGGGAAAGCAGGTATTGAAGCCCGAATCAAATCTTCCGGTTGGGAAGCCCAAGGCTTATAAGGACGACCTTGGTTTGCTTCTGACAAGACAATAGGCAAAGCCTTTTCCCATGCTTCATCCGACAAACGATCTATTTCAGACTGTTGACGTTCTATACGACTTTTTATAGAATCTGGAATAGTAGGATATTGAGCCATAACAGACAACAATCCCACCAAACTTATCACAAACAAACTAAATCTTTTCATCTTAAAGCCAATATTTATGTATTATGTTATATTTTTCCGCCACGTTCCTTTATCCGCTTATACCACTCTTCGCGCTCTTTCACCAAATCGTATCCGCGTTTGGACAAATAATTATTGATACGTCCCTTATATTTACCAAACACTTCATGTTTCTTCTTTGAGCTTTCTGCATCTATGGCGAGTTCCCTTGCTTCTACCAACCAAGCCATGATTTGCTGTTTTTCCTCTTCTGTCAGTGAAGGAATCATGTCGAGTGTAGCATCATAAGTAACCTTAACCACATTGTATGTCATTCCATCCTTCACCGCTGTAATCTGCTCTTCATTCAGATACAATGAAAGGGCTGCCGGGAAAGCAAAATGACTGCGATATAATTTGGAATCGGCTTCATAGCCTGCATTCTTGATGGCCATCTGTTTGGCCTCGCCGGTAAAAGTTGCTTTAGCCTGTTTTACCAAAGAATCACGCATTTCATAAATATCGTTCAATTCAAAATAGCGATTGGCAAGAATATAGGTTACCTTGCGAGCTACAAGTGTATCTTGCAATGCTAATTTATCCACTATTTTTTTAGAGCGGTTAACTATTGAATTCACATACTCCGGATTACGTCCTTCGCTTTTCAATTCAACCGCGCTGGCAGTAGAAACCACTGCCAGCAACAGCACAGACACTATAAACTTATTCATGACAATTTCAACATCATTCGTATTACATCAAACCGGATTTACCAGCCAATGTATCATAATTATTCTTCAAATCAGTCCAATCAATACGATGTTTCGTACTGATACCATTAATATACTTTTCAATGTTAGTATAACCATCACCAGTACAATCCTTATTGGCATCACTTGCATCATTCGGATTCAACCCATTAGCAGTTTCCCAGGCATCCGGCATACCATCCTTATCTGTATCCACATAAGAAGTTCCTTTATATTCCGGATAACCGCCCATCTGACGTGGGTCAGTAATGATACCTAACTTATAAGAATCCTTATCCATACGTCGATACTTAAATTCACCATCATCCCCCATTGATTTTTCAGCCATACCGGTTAAATCTCCATGGAACTTCTTCGCCATCTTCTCATCATAATAAGGAACACCTGTGCGTACTTCTTCAATGATGCGTTGGTCAACGATATCACGACATGGAAGTGTTGCACCGACATTGTCCAACACATAGTTATACGCTTCTTGTGCATTCATCATCTTGATATATGGCATTTCGAAAGGAGAATAAGCACGCATATATTCCGTATGGCCGTCTGTATTTCTTTGGCTTTCAATCTGAATACCCCCCGCCCAGTTATCAGCTGTGATTTCCGGATAACCTTCCATAATATTGCCATCGGCAAACACTCTACCATATTGTTTGTAGTTCAACTTGCTTCTTCCCGATTCCGGCTTTAAGATACGATGACCTACAGGAGAATTCTTAGGAGTGGCAGGTCCCGGTTTATAATAATTATTAATCATATTATACAAAGCTGTATAATCACCTCCGTCAGAAGAACGGTGTACCCAATTGAATACCACATTATTTACAAAATTAAAGATACCGTTCCAACCAATGGACGGATTACGTCCTGTGTTACTTGCCCAAAGATTACGCATGAAAGCACAATTCTCTCCTCCCAGAGTACTACCGAAAGAATGGTTATACGTATCAAGCGCTTTGGCAGATATGGTATTCTGAATAGTTACATTCACGGTTGGATACTTTTCCGGAGTCACTTTATACTGGCCCTCACTCGGATCGTACATATGACGATAGAAAGAAATATTTTCATCCAATCCCCATGTACAAGAGCAATGGTCAATCATAATGTTACCTACCGGATTTCCACCGAAAGCATCATCACGTCTCACTACATCGGTTTCTCCACGACGGAAACGCATGTGGCGGATAATTACATCGTGTGTATTTACCCAAAAAGATTCACCTGCTATACAAACGCCATCACCGGGTGCTGTTTGTCCGGCTATAGTTACGTATGGAGCACGGATATTAATCGGAGTTTCCAATTTGATAATACCCGACACATTGAATACAATGACACGCGCTCCACCTGTTTCGCAAGCTTCACGCAGAGAGCCGGGACCACGATCGTTCAAGTTGGTTACAGTTATCACTTTACCTCCTCGGCCACCAAAGCTATACATACCTCCTCCTTCAGCACCGGGAAATGCAGGAATTTTGGCCTGTGGCAAATCAGAAGGACGATGTGCAAAAGGGATATAAGGTCTGCCGTTTCGTGCTTCCTCACGTACTATAGCTAAAGCTTTCTCCCAAGCTTCCGCTTCTAACCTCTTAGCTTCGGCCGTCTTGGCTTTATAAGCTTCATTTGCTTCTTGAGTTACTTGTGGATATTGCGCCCATACATGAGTTCCGCTCATCAACAAACCTAATCCTAAAATAATAGCTTTTCCTTTCATCATATTTTAATATTTGACGTTAATATTTATTAGACGGACAAATAAAGGAATAGTAACCTTCGGACAGGCGAATTAGTTTTATTTAACAGATTATTCAAGCAAAGTAAGCATCCGAAGAACTATCTGTTCTGTGGCGATCATGATGCAGCCGTCAGCATGAGTGTCATTTGTTCGCTACTGGCTACCTGCAAAGCGAATGAAGTGAATCCGAGAGACTATCTAAATGATGTAATCGCAAGGATGCCATACATGCAGAAAGCATCATATGATGAACTGCTGCAACTGTTACCGCACCGATGGAAAAAGAAATGACTGTTACTGCTGTAATATAACAAAGGCTGCATACTCTACAAAAAATAGAGATGCAGCCTTTGTTGTTAGTGTACTTCTTCGGATGCTTACTCAAAATTAACATCTCGTTTTTTTACCCGAAAAATATGGTACGCGTAGTAGCAATTGCTACAACGCGTAGAAAAAATTGCTACTACGCGTAGTAGCAAAATCAGGTACCTATAAGGGGATAGAATTGATGTTAATTTTTGTGTCAAGAATTGAGGCGTTCCTTAATGGAGACGCCTCAATAAAATTCACATCTTTTTATAATAAAGATATTATTCAGCAGCTACTGTTTCGGCCAACGGGTCGAAAGTACCATTTGCTCCTACATTATAATAATCTCCCCAGCCAATAGTTTGTGGTAATCCCGGATTAGCCGATTGAGTCGGGCTGTCAAAACCAAGAATATAATATTGCGGACGGAAATTAATGTACAACAAATTATTATCCGAGTCATCAGAATCCCCACGTTTTGTTTTACGCACCAGGTTAGCTTGATAAAATTCCTGCAGAACTTCTTGTTGATCCGTCAAGTCCGCATTTAAATCGATTGCACTTGGACGAACTACACCGGCAGCAATCAACGGGTCACCATCGTATTTATCTGTACCAACTCCAAAATCATCTTTTGTACGGAATTCCAAATTTTCCCGACGTTGGCCATTTAATTGGTTAAAGCCTAACCAAGTACAAGTGTTTCCACTCCAACCTGTCAGTTTCCAGGTAGAAGGAGCTCCCTCTACAGTACCGGTACCACCATCGAACAACATCCAACGACGCAAGTCATCGAAACGCTTGCCTTCGTATGCCAATTCTATTTGACGTTCATAAAGAATGGCCGACATACAAGTAGCCTTATCTGAGGCCAAATTATTCTGCAAGCCATAGTTGTTATCAGCAGTATACCCCACACGAGCACGAATACGTTTCAACTGCTCTACTGCTACAGACATTTGTTCTGCACCACAAGCAGCTTCTGCGTAGTTTAATAAGACTTCAGCGAAGCGGAATTCAATATAAGGAACAGCCGAAAGTTTGAATCCATCTGTTCCAAACACATAGCACGGTGTTTTATTAATATCATAATCATCTGTACGTTTACGCACATACATTCCTTTTGCATTTCCGAGCAAATTGTCTGCACCATAAGCGTTACCACTCTCTACATTACCTGCATCATCTGTAGAAGTATACCATACATAATTCCACAATTCA
>CAZFDP010000004.1:0-25420 GCA_964518185.1 uncultured Phocaeicola sp.
TTGAACCAGGAAGACATCTTGGATGGCAAGAAGACTGTAAGAGAAGTATTGAAGGAAGCTGATCCTGAATTGAAGATCGTTGACTTCAAGCGCTTTACTTTGCGTGCTGAATAATTAAGCAATTTCATAATTCGTGTCATTCTGAACGAAGTGAAGAATTTCGAGAACATCAGTTTTATGTTTACGGATTCTTTACATTGCTCAGAATGACATTTTCATTTATTTGGTCTGAGTATAACCTTCCGATTTCAGTAAATCGATGATGCGCTGTTTGAAATCGCCTTGAATGATGATTTCTCCGTCTTTGGCCGAACCGCCTACCCCACATTTAGTCTTCAGTAATTTACCTAAATCCTTTAAATCTTCTTCAGCTCCAATAAATCCTTTGATGAGGGTAACGGTTTTTCCGCCTCGTCCCTTTTTCTCCATGCTTACGCGTAATTTCTGTTGGTTTTTAGGGAGGGTGTCGGGTTCTTTCTCTTCTATATTTTCATAGTTGAAGTTTGGATTGGTAGAGTATACCACATTCAACCTATCCTTCCAATCATTGTTTTTCATGTGAATAATTTTTAATGTACGCCCAAATATACAACATTTTTTACTCTCTTGTGATGTCCGTTGCAAATAAAAGTGTATTTTTGCGGAAATAAATTGTTGTAGAATCTTGAATTGATGGATACACCTGTGAATATTATTACGGATAAAGTTCCCGAACCTACTCTACGTAGGCTCCCTTGGTATCTTTCCAATGCGAAACTAATGCGTGAGCGGGGAGAGACCTATGTATCGTCTACCCAAATATCACGTCGGATAAATATTGATGCTTCGCAAGTAGCAAAGGATTTGTCGTATGTGAAGATATCCGGTCGTACCCGTGTTGGCTATGAAATCAATGTGCTAATTGAAGTGCTTGAGAATTTTTTGGGCTTCACACAATTGCACAAGGCTTTCTTATTCGGTGTTGGTAGTTTGGGAGGAGCTTTGCTTCGCGATACAGGTTTGCAACATTTTGGTCTGGAAATTGTAGGAGCGTTCGATATTAATCCCGATTTGGTAGGAACGGAAATTAATGGTATTCCTATCTATCATTCAGATGAATTCGAAGCGAAGATGAAGGAGGCATCTGTAAATATCGGAGTGCTTACAGTCCCTATCAGTATTGCACAAGAGATTACTGATAAAATGGTAGCCGGTGGAATTAAAGCGATATGGAATTTTACTCCATTCCGTATCCGTGTACCCGAGAATATTGTGGTGCAGAATACTTCCCTTTATGCCCACTTGGCTGTAATGTTTAATCGTTTGAATTTTAATCAGAAGTAACTATGAAAATTATAGCAGTTGGCATGAATTATGTGGCACATTGCCATGAACTTCATGCAACCGAACAGTTGCCGCAGGAACCGGTTATCTTTTTGAAACCCGATTCAGCTTTGTTGAAAGATGGAAAACCTTTCTTTATTCCCGATTTTTCCAAGCAGATTGACTATGAAACAGAGTTAGTCGTTCGTATTTGTCGGTTAGGTAAGAATATCGCTCCACGTTTTGCCCATCGCTATTATGATGCGGTTACAGTGGGAATTGACTTTACTGCCCGCGACTTGCAACGAAAATTTCGTGCCGAGGGTAAACCTTGGGAACTTTGTAAAGGCTTTGATAATTCGGCCGTAATTGGCGATTTTGTTTCCGTAGACCGCTTTAAGGATATACGGAATTTGGATTTTCATTTGAATATTGATGGCAATAAGGTGCAACAGGGAAATACCCGAGATATGATATTCAAGATAGACGATATTATAGCATACGTCAGTCAGTTCTATACTTTGAAAATAGGCGATTTGTTGTATACGGGAACCCCTGTAGGGGTAGGACCTGTAAGCATCGGCCAACATTTGGAAGGTTATTTGGAAGGTGAGAAACTATTAGACTTTTATGTAAGATGAAGATAAGGGTAGGCTTTGGATTCGATGTGCACCAGTTGGTGCCCGAACGCGATTTGTGGTTGGGAGGTATCAAGTTCGAACATGAATTGGGCTTGTTGGGACATTCCGATGCCGATGTGTTGATTCATGCCATTTGCGATGCTTTGCTTGGTGCGGCCAATATGCGTGACATAGGTTATCATTTCCCCGACAATGCCGGAGAGTTCAAGAATATCGATAGTAAGATTCTGTTGGCCAAGACAATTGATTTGATTGCTACTAAGGGGTATCGTGTTGGCAATGTAGATGCAACCGTATGTGCTGAGCGTCCCAAACTGAAGGCCCGCATTCCCGAAATGCAGGAAGTCCTTGCCCACCTTATGCAAGTAGATATAGAAGATGTATCCATCAAGGCCACTACAACCGAAAAACTTGGCTTCACCGGTCGCGAAGAAGGAATTTCGGCTTATGCCACGGTGCTGATAGAAAAGGAGTGAAAAATTACGAAATGATCAATCCCACGCTCAGCAACAAACCGAAGAGAGCAATGTTGCGGGCGGTTTCACCCAAGACTTTGTTCAGGGCTTTGCCTTTGTTGATGGTAACCATGTGCTTCCACGTATTGAGGTGAAGCAATAGGAAAAGTTGTGGAAGAACAGCTGCCCATAAATGGCCTGTGAACAAGAATAACAGGCATAGCAGACAAACTGAAATACCTAACGACAGATACATCCATCGGCCGGCTTTGGCCCCAAATCGTACTACAAGTGTTTTCTTTCCGCTGATGCGGTCTTGCTCGCGGTCGCGGTAGTTGTTCAGCATCAGGAGCAAGTCCGATACCAAACCACTTGCCAAACAGGCAATCGTAACATTCCATGTCCAGTCGTGTGCCATGACATAGTAGGTACATCCCACCGGCACGAATCCGAAGAATATAATGACCAATACATCTCCCCACCCGCGATAAGATAGAGTTGTGGTATACAGAAAGGCGAAAAGAATGCAAAGCAACCCTATAGGAATCATTTCCAAACCACTGTAAAAGAGAATCAGCAGTCCCCATATACAGGAAAGGATAGTGGTAAAGGCAATACCATGCTTCATGGCATTTAAGGTAATCCATCCTTGGGCGCAAGCACGTTCGGGACCTAATCGGTCTTCGCGGTCGCTGCCCTTCAGATAATCAAAGAAGTCGTTGATGAAATTGGCATCTATCTGCATGGTAAAGGCAAACAGGAAGCATAATAGGGCAGGGATGGGTTGAAACCAACCATCAGCGGTGGCGAGGGAACATCCCAACAATACAGGGGTAGCGGCAGCAGCCAAGGTTTTGGGGCGTGCGGCCAGCGCCCACGCTTTTATAGAATTGGTCTTTACGGTTTCCATGATTACAGCTTTTATTTGCTTGCAAAGATAATGCTTCCGCTTCGTTTATCCTATTTGCAACCTTATAAAAACGTGCCTATTCCTAATATATCGTTCATGTTCGTTACGTCGCGGGCATTGATGAGTGTCCCTTCGAGATTATAGAAAAGTTGGTATTGTGTGAGCGAATTGGGAGGAGAGATGAGGATGATTATCTGTGGAGGGTCTTGTGAAAATTCTACTAAGGTGACATCATCCACTTGGTCGGTAGAGTAGGAACCGAAAGTAAAGGTGTGATAAACGGGCATGGGTACTTGGTCCATGGTTTGCCAGTCGGTTTGCTTCATCACCCAATGGCCTTTGGTGTCGAACCACACTTTGGTATCGAAACCATTGTCTTGAAATGAAGCTACATAGAAATAGTCGTCGGTAGACCAACCGACGGTTTCTATATGTGAATAAAGTCTTTTCAATGAATCTTGTACAAGAGTTGGAGCATATCCGGCTGTAGCTGATATGCAAAGAGTTGCCATTGCAACGAGGAGGGTAAATCTGAACTTGTCCATTTGTATCGTTTTGGATGGATAACAAATGGACAAGTGTTTTTGTTTGAATATTAATAAGTAATGATTGGTTCCAATTCCTTGGCTTGTGCAATCATCTTTTCCAGCTCCGGCAATGAAGGAACACGGTTGCAGAGGTTCTTTTCTGCATTCACTTCAGTTACCTTGGCATGGAGGTTAGCAGGTACACGATGACGGAATTCCTTAACGGTGTCAACACCAGAAGCTTCCAACAATTCTGCAAACTGACCGGCAATACCGTTGATGCGGAAGAGGTCGGCATGGTTAGTCCACTTCAAAATCAGTTTTTCGCTGATGCCTGTTTCTTCAGCCAAAGCTACACGGCCTTTCTTAGCTGCACACTTTTCCAATAAATCTTCGGTAGTCTTTACACCTGCGGCTTGCAATTTTTCTGCATAAACTGCGCCAATGCCTTCAATCTGTTCAATTTTATATCCCATGATACTTTTTATTATAAAGGTTAATAAATTGCGCTAAGGTACATATTTTTATAATAAGTACAAATAAATTCGCTTCATTTTATCCGTTCCCAAACTTTAGGATGCACAAAATGGCGTACGTCCTTTCCTGCTTCCAAGCTCTCGCGAATAAAAGTAGAGCTTACTTCCAATAAAGGAGTGTCAACAAGACTTACCGATGAAGGAAATTCATTTTCGTTCACTTCATATCCGGGACGTGGATACACCAATACCTTATGACGGGCGATAATCTCATCGGCTGCACGCCAACGGGGAAACGATGCCCAGTTGTCGGCTCCAATGATTAATGTGAATTCCTTATCGGGGTATTCCTCCTGTAGGGCATTGAGTGTGTTGATGGTAAAAGAAGGGCGTGGCAATTGGAATTCAATGTCGCATACTTTAAACTTCGGATAATCTTCTGTTGCCAGACGGACAAGTTCCAACCGAAGCTCGTCATCCCAAAGTTTTCTGTCCTTCTTGAATGGATTTTGTGGGGAAACCATAAACCATACTTCATCCAAATGGCTGAATTCACACAGGTAGTTGGCAAGTGCCAAGTGTCCGATGTGGATGGGGTTGAACGATCCTCCGAAGATGCCTATGCTTTCTTTTGCCATTGTTTGTAGTTATAATATTGCAACGCTGTGATGAACACTCCAAAAGCCGTCATATAGTATGTCTTGTCAAAAAGTGACCAAATGGACAATAATACAGCCAAGAAACCGATGATTACACATACATGCATCATGATACGGGCCTTTTTCTGTTCTTTCGTGATGCTCATATCCTTATTCCTTATTTAAAAAGTCCTTTAAAATACTTAGGGTCTCGGCTTTTGCTTTATCCAAATCATCGTTTACGATTACTACATCGAACTTGTCGGCAAAGCCTAATTCGAATTCAGCCTTGGCTATGCGGCTTTCAATCACTTCCATAGAGTCTGTGCCCCGACCAATAAGACGCTTGCGGAGTTCTTCTATGCTGGGTGGCTGGATAAATACCGACAAGGCACGTTCGCCATAGTATTTCTTGATGTTGCATCCACCTACTACATCCACATCGAATACTACATTGTATCCGTCGGACAATTGTTTTTCGATGGGTGCCTTCAAAGTGCCGTAGAAGCGGTTTTCGTATACTTCTTCGTATTCTAAGAATTCATTGTTGGCAATGCGTTGCTTGAATTCTTCGGGGCTGAGGAAATAATATTCCACACCATGTTGTTCTGTACCGCGAGGTGCGCGACTTGTGGCTGAAATAGAAAAAGCCAAATTCAAGCCTTGTTTCAAAAGGTAGTTGATGATGGTGGATTTTCCGGAGCCCGAGGGGGCAGAAAATATGATGAGCTTTCCTTTCATGATTTCATATATATGTTTACGAATCCTTCGCATGGCTCAGGATGACAAATGTGGGTTACATTACATTCAAAACTTGTTCCTTGATTTGCTCCAACTCATCCTTCATGCGTACTACAATGTTCTGCATTTCGGCATGGTTGGACTTGCTACCGGTTGTATTGATTTCGCGGCCCATTTCTTGAGCGATGAAGCCTAATTTCTTGCCTTGTCCGTGACCATTTGTCATGGTTTCGCGGAAGTAATTCAAGTGGTTGGCCAAACGTTGCTTTTCTTCGTTGATGTCCAATTTCTCAATGTAATAAATCAATTCTTGTTCCAATCTGTTCTTGTCATAATCCATACTGAGTGTCTTTTCAAGAGCATCGGTGATACGTTCGCGAATCTTGGTTACTCGTTCGGTTTCATAAGGCTCGATGGCTTGCATCAGTGCCTCTATATTATCTAACTTCTCGTTGAACTTCTTGGACAAGGCCAAACCTTCCTGCTTGCGGAAATCCACCAATTGGCTGATGGCTTCTTCTATGGCGCTGCGTACTACTTTCCATTCGTCGTCGGCCAGTTCTTGCACATCGACTTTGGTCAGTACATCAGGCATACGTAATAGGGTTGCAAACAAATCGGCCGGCATCGGAATTTCCGTTTGCTCGGTTATTGCTTTGAATTGGTTGTAGTAATTGCTCATCAGTGCAGCATTGATGGGGGTAGCCGCTTCGGTCGCTTCCTTTTCTACCCAAAGGCTGAAATCCACTTTCCCACGCTCTAATGATTGTGAAATGAGGTTGCGTATTTCCATTTCCTTTTCGCGATAAAGCGGTGCAATGCGTACCGATAAATCCATCGCCTTACTGTTCAGCGATTTTATTTCTACGTGAATTTTCTTCTCTCCGAATGGTACGGTTGCTTTTCCGTATCCGGTCATTGATTGTATCATAATCATTAAATATTTTTGCAAAAGTAGTGTTTTTTTTTATTCATCGGTAGGTTTTTTGTATATTTGCTCCTACATCTTATGATAAAATGTAAAACTTAAATAAATATAGCATGAAAAAACAGATTATTGTGGCAGGCTTTATGGCCTTGGTGGGTATTCTTCCGATGAGTGCTCAAGTGAATTTCGACGATTATTTTACTCCTAAGACTATGCGTCTGGATTTTTATCACGCCGGTGATGCGAATTCCGAATATTATTACATAGACGAAGTTATCGAAGAACCTTATTGGGCAGGTAACAAGAACTTCTTGGTGGACGATCGTGATATGGGCAATCATCAATTCAGAGTAATTGATAAGGCTACAGGTAAAGTGATATACTCTCGTGGATATTGTACATTATTCAATGAATGGCAATCCACTGAAGAGGCTCTCAAAACTGCCAAGGCAATGCCTGAAGGAGTCGTTTTCCCTTATCCGAAGAATGATGTGACTGTAGAACTTTACAGCCGTGAATTGAAAACAGGAAAGATGATCAAGAAATTCACCTACGATATTGATGTGGACAGTTACTTTGTACGCAAATCACGTCCGGATTTGCATACCATCGACATTCATTATACAGGTAATCCCAACAAACGTGTGGATATTGTGCTGATTTCTGAAGGCTATACCGAAGCCGAAAAAGAAAAGTTTGTCGATGCATGTAAGGTGTTTACAGAAGGTTTCTTCAGTTATTTCCCCTATTCAGTTAACAAGGATAAGTTTAATATACGTGCCGTATGGGCGCCAAGTAAGGAGGCTGGTGTGTCTATTCCTGGCGAACATCTTTGGAAAGAAACTGCTTTGAAAGCTCATTATTATACATTTGATTCTGAGCGTTATCAGATGATTGAAGACTATCAGTCCATCCTCGATGTGGCAGCCAATGTACCTTACGACCATATCTATATTCTTACCAACTCACAGAAGTATGGTGGTGGAGGTATCTATAACTTCTACGGCATTAGTGCTGCAGATATTCCGGGTGCTTCTACCCGCAAAACATACAGTCATGAATTCGGTCATTCGTTTGTAGGACTTGCCGATGAATATGTAGGTGGAACAGAAAGTAGTGCCATTTATTTTAAAGACGTGGAGCCATGGGAACCCAATATTACTACACTTACCGATTTGGAATCGAAGGAATGGAAGGCCTTGTTAGGCGATGCTCCCGTGCCCACTCCTGTGAAGGAAAGTAATTGGGAACTGAATCCGCAAAATCCGGAGTCGGCTGATTATGATCCGAAAAAGCCTTGGAAGTTGGGAGTATACGAAGGCGGAGGCTATTTGTCGAAAGGTGTCTATCGTCCGTGGCCTAACTGTATGATGAACTGGTTCCATCGTATAGATGTGTATTGTCCGGTATGTTGTAAGGAAATACAGAAAACCATCGACTTGCATATAAAGTGATGCCTTAGTTGGATAAACAAAAGAAAGCGTCGTTTTCTTGAGCGGAAAACGACGTTTTCTTCGTTGTAAAACGCCGTGTTGTATGTGGACTGTCGTCAAGGTGTTGTCAGTTATGTTAGTTAAGTCAGTTGTTCTATTTTGACTACACCTTGCTCAGAAACCTTTGTAGGGTTGTTCCTTTATAGTAGGAGTTTGTTTTAAACTATTGTTGACTACACTTTACTCCTAAGGAAACTCGAAAAATAGCGGTGTTTTTCAATAAAAAGTGTATCTTTGCACCATATTATAGAAAGATTGCATTTATGTCGTGTATTTTGCATATAGAAACCTCTACGGAGGTTTGTTCGGTAGCCGTTAGTGAAGACGGATTGGCAGAATTCAAAAGAGAAGATTTACAGGGTCCCCAACATGCCGTACAATTAGGCGTGTTTGTAGACGAGGCTTTGTCGTTTGTAGATAGCCACGCCATGCCGCTCGATGCGGTGGCTGTAAGTTGTGGCCCCGGTTCGTATACAGGTTTGCGCATAGGTGTGTCTATGGCTAAGGGCATTTGTTATGGTCGTAATATTCCCTTGATTGGAATCCCTACATTGGAGGTGATGTGTGTGCCGGTGCTGTTACAGCAAGATTTACCGGAAAATGTACTTTTGTGCCCCATGATAGATGCCCGCCGTATGGAGGTGTATGCCGCTATTTATGACCGGGCCTTGAATGTGAAACGTGAGATTGCCGCCGATATCGTGGATGAACAATCTTATCTGAACTTTTTGGAAAAGAATCCCGTTTACTTCTTTGGTAACGGTGCTGCCAAATGCCGTTCAAAGATTACGCATCCCAACGCATTCTTTATAGACGATATACGTCCGTTGGCAAGGTGGATGTTTCCACTGGCCGAAAAGGCATTAGCCCGACAGGACTTTAAGGATGTGGCTTATTTTGAACCTTTTTATCTGAAAGAATTTGTGGCTTCCATGCCTAAGAAATTAATTTAAAGAACATATAGAAAGAATGGAATATAATACCCAACGGAAAAGATTGCCGCTTCCCGAATATGGACGAAGCATACAAAATATGGTAGATCATGCACTGACCATCGAAGACCGCACTGAACGTCAGCGTTGTGCCAACACTATCGTTCGGATTATGGGGAACATGTTTCCGCATTTGCGCGATGTGCCCGACTTTAAACATAAGCTTTGGGATCATTTGGCCATAATGTCTGATTTCAAGTTAGACATTGATTATCCCTATGAAATTGTGAAGCCGGAAGAATTTACCAAAAAACCTGAAAAGATAGACTATCCGCAGACTAATATCCGCTATCGTCATTACGGACGATTTATTCCTGAATTGGTAAAGAAGTCGGTATATATAGAAGATGAGTGGCAAAGAAGAAGGTTGGTGCGATTGCTGGCTCTGCAGATGAAGAAAAGTTTCCTTAGTTGGAACAAGGATTCCGTGGAAGATAAGAAGATTACAGACGACTTGTATGAATACTCCAACGGGCTGATAGACGTCAGTCCCGAAACCTTGAACTTGAGCGAACGGCAGATATTCGGTGGAGGCAACAATAACAACCACCGTCGTCAGAACAATCAGCGTAAACAGAACAATCAACGTAGAAGATATTAATCTCTTAAACCATATACCATGGCTTCATTTGTTATAGAAGGCGGACATAAATTGCATGGAAAAATTACTCCACAAGGTGCCAAGAACGAGGCGCTACAGATTCTTTGTGCTACGTTGCTTACTTCGGAAGAAGTGACCGTACATAACATTCCCGATATTCTTGATGTGAACAATTTGATACAATTGTTGCGTGAAATGGGAGTGAAAGTATCTAAAGTAGGGCTCTCTACCTATACATTCCAAGCAGATGCGGTAGACTTGAACTACTTGGAAAGTGACGAATTCTTGAAAAGATGCTCCAGCCTTCGTGGTTCTGTAATGTTGGTCGGTCCGTTGGTAGCCCGTTTCGGTAAAGCCTTGATATCTAAACCTGGTGGTGATAAGATAGGCCGTCGTCGTTTGGATACCCATTTCTTGGGAATCCAGAAATTGGGCGCCGATTTTGAATACGATGCTTTACGTGGTGTATATCAGATTAAGGCTTCCCAATTGGAGGGAACCTATATGTTGCTTGATGAGGCTTCGGTTACGGGTACGGCAAATATTGTAATGGCGGCAGTACTTGCCAAAGGGAAAACCACCATTTACAATGCCGCTTGTGAACCATATCTGCAACAACTCTGCAAGATGTTGAATGCTATGGGGGCCCGTATCTCGGGCATTGCTTCGAATCTTCTCACTATCGAAGGTGTGGATAGCTTGGGCGGATGTACACATACCGTGCTTCCTGATATGATTGAGGTGGGAAGTTTCATTGGTATGGCAGCCATGACACAAAGCGAGATAACCATTAAAGATGTATCTTACGAAAATTTGGGTATCATTCCCGAAAGTTTCCGTCGTCTGGGTATCCGGATGGAACAAAGGGGAGATGATCTTTTCATTCCAGAGCAAGAGCACTATCAGATAGAATCATTTATGGATGGCTCTATTATGACCATAGCCGATGCCCCATGGCCGGGATTGACTCCCGATTTACTCAGTGTAATGTTAGTGGTGGCTACACAAGCGAAAGGAAGTGTGCTTATTCATCAGAAAATGTTCGAAAGCCGTTTGTTCTTTGTAGATAAGCTGATTGATATGGGGGCGCAAATAATTTTATGTGACCCGCATCGTGCAGTGGTGATAGGTCACGACCATAACTTCCATTTAAGGGGAGGTAATATGACTTCGCCCGATATCCGTGCCGGTATTGCTTTGCTGATTGCTGCTATGAGTGCACAAGGAAGTAGCCGTATACATAACATCGAGCAGATAGACCGAGGATATCAGAATATAGAACATCGCTTGAATGCTTTAGGTGCAAGAATAACACGTATCTGATTATGATTAGGAAAGACGAAGTTTTCAAAATTGGTATGTTTAACAAACCACATGGGGTAAAGGGAGAAATTTCGTTTACCTTTATCGATGATATCTTTGACCGTGTGGATGGTGAGTATCTCATTTGTTTGTTGGACGGAATCTTAGTGCCCTTTTTCATGGAAGAATATCGTTTCCGCTCAGATACCACGGCTTTGGTAAAGTTGGAAAGAGTTGATACAGCCGAACAGGCCCGGAAGTTTACGAATGTAGAAGTTTATTTCCCTAAAAAGTTTGCAGAAGAAGATGATTCGGACGATATACCCACTTGGAATTATTTTGTAGGTTTTGAGGTGCATGACATTCAACATGGACATTTGGGTGAGATTGTAGCCGTGGATGACAGTACGATGAATGTGCTTTTTGCCATCGAACGTGAGGACGGAGAAGAAATTCTTTTGCCGGCGCACGAAGAGTTCATTGTAAAGATAGAAAAGAAAAGGAGACAGATAACGGTCGATATACCCGAAGGATTATTGGGATAAATAACGGGGGAGGAGATGGAATGAAGAATAAACGGAAAGCATTTTGGCGGAACTTCAAGTTCAAATATAAACTCACCATAACTAACGAGAATACGTTGGAAGAGGTGATAGGCATTCATGTGTCTAAATTGAACGGAGTATCGGTGCTGCTTGCAGCCGTAACAGTTATCTTCTTGGTGGCAGCTACCATCATTGCTTTTACTCCCTTACGCAATTATTTGCCAGGTTATATGAATAGTGAAGTGCGTGAACAGGTCGTGACCAATGCCTTGCGTGCCGATTCTCTTCAAGAGGCCTTAAACAAACAAAGCCTCTATATTATGAATATCCAAGATATTTTCCGTGGAGAGGTACGTGCCGATACTATACAATCCATAGACTCGCTTACGGTTGCTCGTTCGGAAGAATTGATGGAACGTACTCGGCAGGAAGAAGAGTTCCGTAAGCAATACGAAGAAAAAGAGCGTTATAACCTGACGGCTACGGATTATAACCAGACATCAGGGTTGATATTCCATCGCCCTACCCGAGGAATGATTTCGTCAGGGTTCGATGCCAGTAAAAAGCATTTTGGAGTAGATATTGCTGCTACACCCAATGAGAGTGTGTTGGCTACACTCGATGGTACGGTAATCTTATCCACTTATACAGCGGAAACAGGTTATGTAATACAAGTTCAGCATGGTCAGAATATGGTATCCGTCTATAAACATTGTGGCTCGTTGCTGAAAAAGGAAGGTGATACCGTAAAAGCAGGTGAAGCTATAGCATTGGTGGGAAATACAGGCGAAAAGACGACTGGTCCCCACTTGCATTTTGAATTGTGGAACAAGGGGCGTGCACTCGACCCTTCTAAATACATTGTATTTTAAATGATGAAAAAGAAACAAATAGCGATATTGGGTTCGACAGGTTCTATCGGGACTCAAGCTTTGCAGGTTATAGAGGAACATCCCGATTTATATGAAGCCTATGCATTGACTGCTCATAATCAGGTGGAACTTTTGGCTGAGCAGGCAAGGAAATTTATGCCGGCAGCTGTGGTTATAGCCAACGAATCTAAATATGCACAATTAAAGAATTTATTGGCCGATTTGCCTATTCAGGTGTATGCAGGTACTGATGCACTTTGCGAAATAGTGGAGGCAAACCCCATTGATATAGTATTGGCGTCTATGGTGGGATATGCAGGACTACGTCCTACGATGAATGCTATCAAGGCGGGAAAGGCCATAGCTTTGGCCAATAAGGAAACATTAGTTGTGGCCGGTGAATTGATCAATGCTTTGGCTCAAAAGTATCATACTCCTATTTTGCCGGTAGATTCGGAACATTCGGCCATCTTCCAATGTTTGGAGATGAATAATCCGTTGGAAAAAGTGATATTAACAGCATCGGGTGGGCCTTTCCGTACGTTTACCAAGGAACAATTACAATATGTTACTAAGGAACAGGCGTTGAAGCATCCTAACTGGGATATGGGGGCAAAAATTACTATCGATTCGGCTACGATGATGAATAAAGGATTCGAAGTGATTGAGGCAAAGTGGCTGTTTGGGGTTCGTCCTGACCAAATAGAAGTGGTGGTGCATCCACAATCCGTTATCCATTCCATGGTACAATTCCAAGATGGTGCGGTAAAGGCTCAGTTGGGTGTGCCCGATATGCGTTTGCCTATTCAGTATGCTTTTTCATACCCTCAACGCTTACAATCATCGTTCGACCGGTTGGACTTTTCACAGATAACTTCCTTGACTTTCGAACAACCCGATACAAGTCGTTTCCGTTGTCTTGCTTTGGCTTATGAAGCCTTGAATAAAGGTGGTAATATGGCTTGTATTGTCAATGCGGCTAATGAGGTAGTGGTCTCAGCTTTCCTTCACGATCGTATATCGTTCTTGCAGATGAGCGAGGTAATTGAACAGACGATGGCAAAGGTTGCATTTATACAAACTCCTACTTACGAAGATTATGTGGCAACAGATGCAGAGGCACGTTGTGTGGCTGAGAATTTGATTCAATGAATAATAACTAAATAGAATAACTATAGATGGAAACATTTTTGATTCGTGCCCTTCAGTTAATGTTGAGCCTTTCAATATTGGTAATCATTCATGAGGGGGGGCATTTCTTTTTTGCGAAACTTTTTAAAGTACGTGTAACCAAGTTTTATCTGTTCTTTAACCCCTGGTTCTCGTTGTTTAAGTTCAAACCTAAAAATAGTGAGACCGAATATGGAGTGGGATGGGTCCCTTTAGGAGGCTATGTACAAATAGCAGGAATGGTGGACGAAACCCAAAGCTCGGATGATTTGAATCACCCGGTAGAAGATTGGGAATTCCGCGCCAAGCCGGCTTGGCAACGTTTACTTATTATGGTGGGTGGAGTAATGATGAACTTCTTGTTGGCGTTGTTTATCTATTCCATGATACTGTTTGTTTGGGGCGACAAATATATAGCCTTGAAGGATATGACGCACGGTATGGAATTTAACGAGCGCGCTGAAAAAATAGGCTTCTGTGATGGCGATATCCTATTGAGTGCTGATGGTAAAACATTGGATCGTTTCGGTATGGATATGATGCGTGCTATAGCCGAAGCACGTTCAGTGATGGTAGATCGCCAAGGACAGGAAATAGAAATTCTTATGCCCGAGGTGAGTTTGTTGGATCTTGCTAATGATGAACCTGCTTTTGTGGCTCCATTGATCCCGAATGTGGTAGATTCGGTAGTGGTTGGTATGCCTTTTGCTGAAGCGGGTATTCAGAAGGGGGATTGCCTGTTGGCTGTAAATGGCAAGAATATAAGTTCTTGGAATACTTTCCTCGATGAAATGGGGTATTTGAAAGCTTCGGCTGAAGCGGAAGGTAAAAAATATGCCGATTTAACCTTAGTGTATTCGCGTAATGGTGTATGTGACACGTTACAAATGAAGACTGATTCTTTATATCAGGTAGGTGTGGTGAAATCGGCTATTTTAGACTATAAACAGACATCTCTGGAATATGGATTTTTAGAATCGTTCCCTGCAGGTGTTGCTTTGGGGGTAAATACATTGAAAGGTTATGTAAACGATATGAAGTATGTATTTACCAAGGAAGGTGCTAAAAGTGTAGGTGGTTTTGGAACTATTGGAAGTATTTTCCCTGAAGTATGGAACTGGTATCTGTTCTGGAAAATGACAGCTTTCTTGTCCATTATTTTAGCTTTTATGAATATCCTTCCTATTCCTGCTTTGGATGGTGGACATGTATTGTTCCTGTTGTATGAAATTATAGCTCGTCGTAAACCGAGTGACAAGTTTATGGAACGAGCACAAATGATAGGAATGGCCATATTGTTTGCTTTACTTATATGGGCAAACTTCAACGATGTGTTGAGATTCCTTTTCTAAGCATTGCTTGAAAGATTCTGAAATTAATAAGGTATAGCTTGTGCTTAAAGAAGAAGTGGATGCGTAAAGATACGCATCCACTTCTTCTTTATATGGTATGATAAATAGCTATAAAAAAAGAGCAGTCGTTCATCGCTGAACCCGCTCGTCTCCTCAAGAACCCCCATCTCATTGGGGTTCTTTTTCTTGTTTTGTTTTTGTGTTATCCTTCTCTCTTTAAACCTTAAAACATGAATTTTATTACCTCTTGAAAACTAAACCTTAACCTTATTATAACTAATACCTTAAAACAATCTTTTATTAATACCTAATTAATCAATAGTTTCACAACTAACACTCTGCAAAGGTACGACTTTTTTATGAAAAAACAAGGGATTTTTGAAATAAAGTGTAAAAAATACGCTTTTTTCTTGGTCCGTATTATAAAATACGTGCTTTTTGAGCAGAAAGAATATAAAATTGTTCTGATTTTATAGCCTGTATCAGTATTCTTTAATGATAGGTATAAAGTCAGAACAACTTTATTATATAGGAGCGATTCCCATTTTTCGTGCTTTTTCGAGCATGTAATTATAAGCTGCATCATGTTCATTGGGAATAACACCATCGAGAATGGCATCCTTGATGGCACTTTTAAGGCTGCCCACTTCACGACAGGGCCCCAATCCGAAGACTTCCATGATTTCTTCGCCATCTACGGGAGGCTGAAAGTTGCGGATGCGGTCTTTTTCTTCCAAATCTTTTAGCTTTTGGCGGACAAGTTTGAAGTTGTCGAGAAAACGTTGTTTTTTTACTTCATTTTTCGAGGTTATATCGGCTTCGCAGAGAAGCATCAGATCATCAATATCATCGCCTGCTTCAAAAAGTAAACGGCGGACGGCAGAATCAGTCACTTCGTCATCGGCAATAACAATAGGACGCATGTGTAATCCTACAAGCTTTTGAACGTATTTCATCTTTTCGTTCATAGGAAGTTTCATCTTTCTGAAGATGTCTGGAATCATCTTTTCACCGATGTAATTGTGATTGTGGAAAGTCCATCCAATCTTGGGTTCCCAGCGCTTGGTACGTGGCTTGCCAATATCGTGCAACAAAGTGGCCCATCGTAACCATAAATTGTCGGTATGCTTGGCAATATTATCCAATACTTCAAGGGTATGGTAGAAGTTATCCTTGTGGGCACGTCCGTTCTTTACTTCCACTCCTTGCAGTGCTTCCATTTCGGGAAAAATAAGAGGGAGAAGGCCACACCGGTCTAACTCCACAAAACCTTTGGACGGAATCGGGGAGAGAATGATTTTATTCAGTTCATCAGCGATACGTTCTCGTGAGATAATGCTGATACGTTCTTTGTTTCGTTCAAGTGCTTCGAATGTTTCATCATCGATATAAAAATTCAGTTGGGTAGCAAAACGGATACATCGCATCATGCGAAGTGGGTCATCGCTGAAGGTGATATCGGGATTTAGCGGTGTACGAATGGTACATTCTTTTAAATCATCCAAACCATTGAAAGGATCTACCAATTCTCCATAGCGTGCTTGGTTGAGGCATACTGCCATGGCATTGATGGTAAAGTCTCGTCGGTTCTGGTCGTCTTCCAGACTACCGTTCTCTACAATAGGCTTTCGACTGTCGTGGCTATATGATTCTTTTCGTGCTCCCACGAATTCTACTTCGGTGTCACGATATTTCACTTGAGCAGTCCCGAAATTACGGAAAACCGATACATGCGCTCCTTTTCCCAACTTTTTCCCGAAGGCTTGTGCTATCTCAATACCACTGCCTACTACTACTACATCGATGTCTTTTGAAGGACGATTCAGAAATATATCGCGTACATATCCGCCTACTACATAGCATTCCAAACCTAACTCATCGGCAGTTTGGGAGATTAAATGAAATATTTTACCGTTAAAATGTTCTTTCAATTCCATATATTCTTTTGAATAGGTGTGCAAAAATACAACCTTTTTTGTACATTTGCCCTGACTAAAAAGTAAAATGTATGAAAAAGATAATTGGAATGGCAATTTGCATCACTTTATTGGTGGCAGGTTGTGGTGATGGAGGTGAAAAAAAAGCACAGTTGCATTTACAAAAGGCAGAAGCGGCTTTGACCAAAGAGAATTTCAGTGAAGCGAAATTGCAAATTGATAGTATTAAAGTATTATATCCTAAAGCATTCGAGGCGCGTAAGCAAGGCATTAAGTTGATGCAACAGGTCGATTTGAAAGAACAACAAAAGAGTTTGGTGTATTTAGATAGTATGATGGCGGTGAAGCAAAACCAGTTGGATGCCATTAAAGACCGTTTTGTTTTGGAAAAAGATACAGCTTATCAGGAGATTGGAAATTGGTTCTATCCTACTCAAGTGGTGGAAAAGAACCTCGGACGTTCTTATTTGAGGACACAAGTCAACGAGTGGGGCGAAATGTCGCTTACTTCTATCTATTGTGGCGGAGGAAGTATACATCATACTGCTGTTAAGGTTAGTGCGGGGGAATTGTTTGCCGAAACTCCTGTATCCAAGGATATTTACGAAAGTTCTGATTTGGGGTGTCCCGTCGAAAAGGCGGATTATAAAATAGGTGAAGATGGGGGAGTTGTCGGTTTTATTACCGCCCATCAGGACAAGAATATTCAAGTAACCTTTCTTGGTGACCGTACGTACAAGACCGTAATGCATCCCAATGACCGTAAGGCTTTTGCGGAATTGACAGAATTGGCCAAAATACTTTCGGCAATGGAACAAATACGTAAGGAACAGAAAGAAGCAAATCTTAAAATCCAATTTGTAATGCGTAAGATGCAAGAATAATCCCCAAGCAAGTGCTATAATCTTTTTAAAGCCAGCTTGATAACTTTCTCTACGGGCAGACCTGGTTCTTCCTTCAGAATGGCCGAAACCACTTTCTGTGAAGGGGCTTGTGGAAATCCTAACATGGTAAGTGCTGCCACTGCTTCTTCATGGACTTCGGAGTGGACGATAGCTTGCGGGAATAACTCTCCACCAGAAGATTCTATACCTACGTTGGCGATCTTATCTTTCAAATCGACAATGATTCGTTGGGCGGTTTTCAGCCCTATTCCCTTTACTGATTTCAGTAGTTTGTCGTTACCCGAACTGATGACATTGCATAGCTCGTTGGGAGAGAGTGCAGATAGAATCATCCTTGCTGTATTACCGCCGATGCCGGAAACGGAAATCAGTAATAAGAAGAGTTCTCGTTCCTGCTTGGTGGAGAAACCGTAGAGTACGTATGCGTCTTCACGGATACCTTCATATATATAGAGTTTTATTGTCTTTTTACCTTGGATGGCAGAGTAGGTGTTAAGCGATATATTTATTCCGTAGCCCACTCCATTGCAGTCTACTACGGCCATGGCTGGTGTCACTTCGGCCAATTCTCCTCTTAAGTATTCTATCATAATTCTTCTCAATTTTATGCAAAAATAGCATTTCTATCTTATAAGAAGTAAGTTTTTGAACTTTATTTTGAAAATATTAGGTTTGAATATGGAGAATTGTAAAGCAAAATGTTTACTTTTGTGCCATAAAACTTGATAATAGTAATGCAAAACGATAAAAGGATGGAAAAAATTAGAGCAGCCGTGGTTGGATACGGTAATATTGGCAAGTCGGTAGTTGAAGCGCTTCAAGCGGCTCCCGATTTTGAAATTGCAGGAATTGTTCGTCGTAACGGTGCTGAGAACAAACCGGCTGAATTGGCAAACTACGAAGTGGTAAAGGATATAAAGGAGTTGAAAAATGTAGATGTAGCTATTCTGGCGACTCCCACTCGTAAGGTCGAAGAACATGCTAAAGAAATTTTGGCAATGGGTATCAATACCGTAGATAGTTTTGATATTCATACACAGATAACTGCATTAAGACGTTCGTTGGACGAAGCGGGAAAATCGGGAAATGCCGTAGCAATTATTTCGGCAGGTTGGGATCCGGGTAGTGATTCGGTGGTTCGTACATTGCTTGAAGCAATTGCTCCGAAGGGTATTACTTATACTAACTTTGGCCCCGGTCGTAGTATGGGACATTCGGTTGCAGTTCGTGCTATTGATGGTGTAAAGGATGCTTTGTCTATGACTATACCTACAGGAACGGGAATCCATCGTCGTATGGTATATGTAGAATTGGAAGATGGAGCCGATTTCAAAACGGTTGAGGCTGCCATTAAATCCGATCCATATTTTGTAAACGATGAAACTCATGTGAAACAAGTTCCTTGTGTAGATGACTTGAACGATGTGGGGCATGGGGTAAACTTGGTACGTAAAGGAGTATCGGGTATCACTCATAACCAATTGTTCGAGTTCAATATGAAAATCAACAATCCGGCATTGACTGCTCAAGTGATGGTTTGTTGTGCCCGTGCTTCCATGAAACAACGTCCCGGATGTTATACAATGATTGAAGTGCCGGTTATTGATTTGCTTTGTGGTGAGCGTGAAGAATTGATAGCTCATTTAGTCTGATTAAATTAAAAGAATATGTTGGCAAGTATAGTATGGGATGTAGACCCTACAATATTCGAAATAGGTGGTCGTGAAATCCGTTGGTACGGTTTGATGTGGGGGATAGGTTTCCTCTTGGCTTACAAATATGCAGAGTGGATATTCCGTAAGGAAAAACGTCCGGAAGAATGGGTGGACAGACTGTTTGTCTACAGCATGGTAGGAGTGGTAGTAGGTGCCCGTTTGGGACATTGCTTGTTCTATCAGTGGGATTATTATACCTCTAATCCTATCGAAATCTTGAAGATTTGGGAAGGAGGATTGGCCAGCCATGGAGGTACATTGGGTGCTATATTGGCAGCATGGCTTTATTCTCGTAAGATTACCAAACAAAGTGTATGGTGGTTGTTCGACCGTATCATCCCCAGTGTAGCATTACTTTGTTTCTGTATTCGTTTTGGTAATCTGATGAACTCTGAAATCTTTGGTTATCCCACTACGATGCCGTGGGGATTTGAATTTGTCCGTTCCCGGGAATGGAATCAATTGTATGCCGGTTTGCCTTGCCATCCTACACAAATATACGAAATGCTTTATTGCTTGGTAGCCGGAATTACATCTTATGTAATGTATGCCAAATTCCATCTTCAGAAATATGTCGGTTTGATTACAGGTGTCAGTTTGCTGATATTCTTTGGAATCCGTTTTGCTTTGGAATTCATGAAAAATCCCCAAGTGACAGAAGAAGTAGGCATGGCATTAAACATTGGGCAGTTGCTTAGTTTGCCTCTTATCTTGTTGGGCATTTATCTGATTTGGAGTAGTCGTTCTGCCCGTGAAAAATGAGGAAACAGGTAAAAAGCACTAAAATATAACATTTTATACCCTTAAAAATGAGGAATATGAGATACAACGTATCTTATTATTCCTTATTTTTGTACCGTATATCTAATGTTGTTACTTTTGTTTGATGCTATATGATGAAAAAGATTATTCTCCTGACCGTATTGACTGCTGGTTTGTTCGCTTGTGACAATAGTCATGATAACATGTACGACCCTAATTGGGTACGTGAGCAGTATAACAAACAATGGGAAATGAATTTCGGGGAAATAGCTCCTGACCAGAACTTTAATATGGCTAAACAGGTTATGGCCAATATTTCTATTAAAGAAGATGCTTTGTCTGAGTATACCTTTAAAATTTATACGGCAAATCCGTTATATGATAATAATGCCAAATTGATGGCGAAGACAGTTGTTACTACAGATGACGAAGGGTATGCTGAGACTTCCATTACTTTTGACGCTTTAGTGGGGCAAGAAAGTTTTTATGTTACTCGGGTAAATTCTCGTGGCCGCCGATTGGTAAAGGCATTGCCGGCTTCGGATGGTGTGATTGATGCTGCTTTTGGCATTCAGTCTGTCGGTGGTACAAGGAGTCGTGCTGCTGAAATGGGTGATTTGCCTACAATGACATGCCCTTATACTGAAGCGGAAGTGAATAAGTTTATAGAAGAAGGATATGATTTGAGTAAAGGACTGGAATATATCAATCAATATGGGGGGGCTGATGTGGTAAAAAGTTTCTATTCAGTGGCTTTAGCGGCAAACAATGTAGGTAATAGTACAATAGCTGTTATAAAGACAACGATGGATGCTTTGTCGACTTACGATACAGGTTATTATATAAAAGGTAATAAAAAAACGTTTGATTGGAATCCCGCATTGGAAGCGTATGAGGTTATTTGGGGGCAAATTACAGAGCCAGGAACAGTAAAAGCAGTTGTAGTATCGGGTGGTGTCCTTAATTATAATAATAGTAATATTATTAATATGGATATTATTGTTGCCTCTGGTGGCACTTTGGTGCTGAATAATACTTTTGATATGGGCACGAATGCACGTCTGATAGTAATGCCTGGCGGTAAGGTGATAGATAATACTGCAAATGGTTTTTCTCTGAAGAATAATGATGGTACTTCTTTGGTGTATAATGCAGGAACAATAGAAGGTGTTCGTTCTTATCTGCAAAATAGCGGAACAACTTATATAGCCTCTACCGGTGTATTGACAGGTGATGAAATAACGTTGCAAAATGGTGATTGTGTATTGACTAATTGGGGGAAAATTGATGTGGATAGAATTATAGGAAATGGTCAACAAGGTACAATAAATAATGCTTGCCTTTTACGCTCAGATGAAAAAATTCAAGTGCTATTCTTAAATCAAGCGCCAAATACGGCTGTAGAATGTAATGAAATTTATGTGAATCATGTTACGCTTCGTGAGAATTCCTTGCTTCGTTCCAAACATTTGGACATGAACGGCTCCGGCTCTTTTATTGATTATGTGGGAACTTCAGGTTCTTCTGCAATGGTGTCAGCTTTATGGTTTGGTGTAAATAATGCAAATACTAAGATTACAGGTGCTGTATATGTAGAAGCGGGTGAGTATGAAAGTGAAGATGACCGCAAAGCTGTTGTCTCGACTGCACCATTGGGGGTAACAACCGTAGGTGAAGCCGATTTTGCCATTTTCCCGGTTTACACGGGTGATGAATTGAAAGAATCCGATTGTACAGGTGGTGGTAATATACCAAATGATTATGGCCCGACAACAGAAGATACGGCTCAGTCGTGGATTGTTGCTTGTGAAGACCTTGGGTCAGTGGGCGATTATGACTTTAATGATGTTGTATTCGAAGTGAAGTATGTAGGTGGAAGTACTAAAGCCGATGTAACGGCTTTGGCTGGAGGAGGAACACTTGCAGCGTATATCCATCGTATGGAGTCACAAGGTAATAGTACTGTTGTAGGAGAAATTCATGATATGTTTGGCTTTGATGACATCACTCTGATGGTGAATACAGGAGTGGATTATGAGTGGAACGGCCGGAATGGTTTTAAAGGGAAAACAGTGACAATTGATGTCCCTTCTACTTTCTCGATGTCCGAAAACATGGGTGGGTTCTATCTCTTGATAAAGAATGGTGATGGTGAGTGGGAAGAATCCAATATAGGTCCAAGTACGGGAACTCCTCCTCAAATGATTTGTGTTCCTTCGTCATGGAGGTGGCCGCAAGAAGTTGTACGCATCAATGAAGCATATCCTGACTTTGGCGCTTGGGGTAGTGGTTATGATACGGATGGTGTCTGGTGCTCTAATATTGTATTAGATAAGGTTTATTGATCGGGTATTTACTTTGTGCAAGTATATAGAATATCGCATTTCTTCGGGAAGTGCGATATTTTTTTTGTGCGTTATAATTAATTGATACTTCGGTCGGCTGATATGTGGCTCCCTGTGTTTCGGCTCAGCACTAATGGGCAAATACTTGCAGGACGAACGGTTCTATATTCCAAGTCTTGGAATATATATTGCCAGACTTGGAATATATATTGCCGGTCTTGGAATATACCTTGCATCCTCGTACTATTTTTTGCTGCATCCGTTTAGTTGTTTATGTTTGTTGTTCAGATTCTCTTTTTATGCAAAGAATATATTGTTATATCGTGATGGAAATGCTACTGCACCATGAGAGTTTACCGGCTATGTATAGGAAGATTTGACGGATTATATAGCGGTGGAATTTTGTGCATGGCTGGTTTGTTATATTTTAGGGTATAAAATGTTAACTATAGGTAAAGTCGGAGGTTACATTTTGTTTCTTTTTTATAAAAATCGATGTGGGTATTCTTATCAAAATGTAGGTATTCCTATCAATTTTTCAAGATTAAAGAAATTTATTTCAGATTTATTTGACGAGGTTTTTTTTATCGTTTAACTTTGCAACCGTCAAAACAGACGAAAATATGAAATGGAATAAAATATGAGAATGAAAAAGTTGTTAGGATTTTTGATGATGGGAGCAGTGATGCTTTCATCTTGTGGCAATGACCATGAAGATTTGTATGACCCCAATGCTGCCGCCTTACGTAAGGCTAATGAGTATGCTATGGCATTCGTAAAACAATTCGGTAAAATTGATCCTAATCATACATGGGGATTTGGGGATGTATTAGGCTCACGTGGAAGTAACACTGAAAGTAATATGTGGTATCAAAAGCTTTCTCTTCCTACTCGAATAACAAGTGCGGAAGAGGAGAAAGTTGCCGCATATTTTTCTACTCCTTCTAATTATAGAGAAAGTGTACAGGCTAATTGGAGCGACTTCTTTGTGCAGCACGTATATAAAGGAACAGCCTCCTATACGGTTTACGATTATTCTAATGGCGAAAATACTAGTGGTACGGTGACGGGTAGTGATAAAATGGATCAGTTGTCTGTAGGCGCAAATGAGAGTTCAATGGAATCCGTCCCTAATTTCAATGGAGGGGGAAAAGCTATAGAGCAAGAAATATGGACTTCAAATAATCAGTCGGATTGCTATAAGGAAGGTCTCGCTTTGATGGTGAATAGTAGTACGGCACTGTTTGGTTACCAGAATTCACAGGATAATAGCATTATTTATTATGACTATATTATTCAAGAAATTGATGGTGCCTATTATGTGGGATTCGATTTTAGTTCGAACAACAATACGGCTTCAGTTAAAGCTGACGGCATATATAATGACTGGATTGTGAAGATTAGTCCGGCTGAATATCTGAATGCGAAAAGAATCATTGCGGAAGATTTGGGTACAATCGGCGATTTCGACTTTAATGATGTTGTTTTTGATGTTGCCTACAATTCAGTTGGTATCGTAGTTACATTACAGGCTGCAGGAGGTACAATGCCGTTGTATATCAATGGAAAGGAAGTGCATGAACTCTTTGGAGTATCCGGCGAAACAATGGTGAATACAGGTAAAGGTGTCAATACCCAAAAGGTAATCTTTACATTACCCGGTGTTTGGAATATGGATGATGTTGAGATTACTGTAAATAATGAAAATGTAATCAATGTATTGGAAGCACCTCAAGGTGAAGCACCTCAAATGATTTGTGTAGATACAAATTATCAGTGGACTGAAGAAAGAGAACGTATTGATACAAAGTATCCCAAATTTAAAGAATACGTAAATGATAATCCAAATTTGAATTGGTATTAAATAAACAGAAAATCCTAATCTTATTATAGTTTAACTAAAGTTACATGAAGGGTGGGCGTAGATGTGAATCTGCGTCCACTCTCGATTTTTTGTAGAATCAAAACAAATGCGTATCTTTGAACATTCTAAAGAAAAAAGGAAAGATGAAACAACTGGTAGCTATACTTATATTATGGATGTGCACGGTGTCGGCAATGGCACAGGATATGAAGAGTATTTTTGTCAATTTGCCCGATTCCATCGAACCTTTGCTTACAAAAGTGAACCGGGAGGATTGTGTGGATTTTCTCGATAGTAACATGCGGGCGGTGGTAAAAAATCGTTTTGGCAATTCTGCGGAATTGAAAGTGCTGACAACCGATTTCCTGGAAATGCAGTTGACGGCGGTCAGTACGATGAAGCTGAAACTATTGCCTCTAAAGGATTCGACAAACGTTATTTGTATGGTGAAAACAGCCTGTGCGCCGGCTTGCGATAGTGAGATCCGTTTTTTTGATGCATCGTGGACAGAACTTGATGCTTCCGATTTCTTGCAACTTCCACCGGAAGAGGCGTTTTATCAATCATTGGATTCTTTGAAAGCTTTGCAGATAAAGCCGGATATGCTTCTGATGGAGGCTTCGTTGTCGCCCGATAATTTTTCATTGGTCTTTGAGAATACAACACTTCATGTCATGAATAAAGAAGAACGTGAGAAGATGCTTCCTTATTTACGGAAAGAGCCTGTAGTTATGGAGTGGAAGGAGGGGCGATTCAGATAAATAATAAAGGGTCACATCATTGATGCGACCCTTTATTATGAAAACCTAAAGGCTTCAAAATTACTTCTTCAAGCGGTTACCGTAGCGGCTCATGAACTTATCAACGCGACCGGCTGTATCCACCAACTTAGACTTACCAGTGTAGAACGGGTGAGAAGTGTTAGAGATTTCCAACTTAACCAATGG
>CAZFDP010000005.1:0-22554 GCA_964518185.1 uncultured Phocaeicola sp.
ATACTCCCAACTTGCCATCAGCGGGCTTTACATTCATTTTTTCCATTCTAGTTTCTTTGTTAAAATCCCTCGACAGGGAACTAAATTTCCATTTATTCGCCAAAGTTACATGTTCTTTTGAAAACTTCTATACTTTTTAGAGTTTTTTTGTTACCTTTGTGCCGTTTTTAGAATAAAATGTCAAAAAATGAAGAATATTTGTTGTATAGGACATATTACTTTAGACAAGATAGTCACCCCCAAACATACCACTTATATGCCGGGAGGAACATCATACTATTTCTCCCACGGAATGAGCCACTTGAACGATACCAAACACTATAAGTTAGTGACTGCACTGGCCGAAACGGAACTGCAGTCGGCAGAAGACATCCGAGCCAAAGGCATTGAAGTAAAGGTGATTCCCAGCCGAAAGACGGTCTATTTTGAAAATGTATATGGAGAAAACCAGAACAACCGTACCCAACGTGTACTGGCCAAGGCCGATCCGTTTACCATTGAAGGACTACAGGAAGTGGAAGCAAACATTTTCCATTTGGGCAGCCTGCTGTCGGATGATTTCTCATTAGAGGTCATAAAATACCTGTCGACCAAAGGACGATTGTCGGTAGATGCCCAAGGGTATTTACGTGAGGTACGAGGGGAAAAGGTGTATGCCATAGACTGGAAGGATAAGGTTGAAGCATTGAAACACATTGATATCTTGAAGGTGAACGAGCACGAAATGGAAGTGCTGACCGGTTACAATGTACCCGAACTGGCAGCCCTAAGACTGGCAGAATGGGGAGTGAAGGAAGTACTGATAACCTTGGGAAGTTTGGGTTCCTTGATTTATGCTGAAAGCAAGTTCCACCATATTCCGGCCTATCCTCCCAAAGAAGTAGTGGACGCCACAGGATGTGGAGACACCTATATGGCCGGGTATCTGTATATGCGCAACAAAGGGGCATCGTACAAGGAAGCTGGTTGCTTTGCCGCTGCCATGTCGACCTTGAAGCTGGAACACTCAGGACCTTTCTGCGGAACAGAAGACAATATACTGGAGATTATATCATCTAACCCCACTTGTCATTCTGAGGAATAAACACTATTTTTAGGCACGGATTACACGGATCAACACGGTTTTTCAGTGTAATCCTTGCCTAAAAATAATTCAACTCAATCCATTTTTTATTTCATCATCGACCACTGCCATCATGCCCTCGACTTGCGCCAAAGCCAACATACGGCCGTGGAAAGAATAACCGGCATTATACCCCTTGTCTTCATCGCCCAACATCATACGGCCATGGTCCACACGCATGGGCAAGCCAGGATTTTCCTTTTCGAAGATACGAATCAGCTCAATAAGATGTCCACGACCTTTGAGGTGTGTACTTTCGATGAAGTTACCTCCCGGCATAGCTTCTGTACTACGAAGATGCACGAAATGGGTGCGTTTGGCAAACTTTTTGGCCAGCTCGCGGGTATCGTTATGCTCGCCTGCACTCAAGGAACCGGCACAGAACGTAAGGCCGTTATGCGGATTGTCCACTGCATGAAGGAACCAGGCAATGTCTTCTTCGTTCGTCACGATTCGGGGCAAGCCCAAAATCTGGAAAGGAGGATCGTCGGGATGTACGCACATATTCACACCATATTCCTCGCAAACCGGCATGATAGCCGACAGGAAATAACGCATGTTCTCGCGCAAGGCATCACGGTCTATACCTTTATATAAGGCAAGCAAGTGCCTGAAGATGGCTACCGGATTCTTGTCGCCTTCCTTGATGTTACCGTTTACAAAGCCCTGTGTCTTTACAATAATGGTATCCACCAACTCATCCTTCTCAGCTTCGGTGATTACCTTATCGAGTGCTTCAACTTTCTGCAATTCTTCTTCGGTATAATCGACTTCGGCTCCTTCGCGTTGCAGAATCTTGGTATCGAAATAAGCGAAACGGATGCGGTCGTAATACAACGAGCTGGTTCCATCCGGCCAAGGATGCTGCAAATCGGTACGTACCCAGTCGATAACAGGCATGAAATTGTAGCACACGGTCTTGATGCCACACTTGCCCAAATTGGCCAGACTTACCTTGTAGTTTTCGATCAGTTGGTCGCGTTCGGGACCTGCATACTTGATAGCTTCACAAACCGGAAGGCTCTCTACTACCGACCATCGCAAACCATAGGATTCGATGTACGACTTAAGGTCGTTGATGGTTTCAACGGTCCAAATTTCTCCGTTAGTAACATCGTGTAGTGCAGTTACAATACCTTCTACACCAATCTGTCTGAGCATGGAAAGGGTAATCTTATCTTTCTTTCCAAACCAACGCCATGTTTTTTCCATCATAATGCTTCTTAATTTATGATTTATGATTTCTTCAATACTTTCGAGGCATAGAGCCATACTACCATATACGATACCAAAGGTACGATGAACGAGATAGACATGTTAGTGTGATCGGCCACAAAGCCCATCAACAACGGTCCTACAGCCCCACCGATGGGAGTCATCATGAGATAAGACGATGCCCGTTTGGTATAGTCGCCCAACCCTCTCAGGGAAATGGCAAAGATAGTGGGGAACATGATGGCCTCGAACACATAAATCAAAATTAGGGAGACGAACGATACCATGCCCAAGTTCATGACTACCAAGGCTGTTGTCACCACCGTTCCTATGGCACAAATGAACAGCACTTTTTCGGCACGTACATAGCGCATAATCCAGCTTCCGGCAAAGCGTCCGCACATAAAGAGACCCAAGCCGGCCACCGACAAGAGTTTGGCGGCATCGAGGGCATTCATCCAACCGTCGTCCACCACATAGTTGATGAAGAAACTGTTGATGGAAATCTCGGCAATTTCGTAACAGAAAAGCGCCACTATGCCAAACACAAACAACTTATGTTTCCAAAGACTTTTCTTGCTTCCGTCTATAGCTTTATCGGCTGCATCTTCTTCGTGTACAATCTCGGGCAGATGTACCCTCGAAAAGATTAGTGCCACCAATAATACAATGATCCCCATCACCAGATAGGGCAAGGAGATGTTGGCTTCCTCACCATCCGAGAAGATAATCAGTCCCACCAGCAAAGGAGCACAAGCGCATCCCAATCCGTTGAACGATTGCGCCAGATTCAGACGGCTGGCTGCCGTTTCACGGTCGCCCAACTCGGTCATATAGGGATTGGCCGCAATTTCGAGGAACACCAAACCACAGGCAATGACAAAGAGTGAGAACAAGAAAAAGTTGAACGACATATAATATTCACCGGGAATAAAGAGCAACGAACCTATGCCAAAGAGCAACAGACCGAACACCACCCCTTTGCGATAACCGTTACGGGCAATGAAAAGACCGGCAGGGATAGCCATGATGAAATATCCCAGATAGAACATGACCTGTATCATGGCCGAATGGGCCAGACTGATGTCCAATGCTTCCTGAAAATGTTTGTTCAGCACATCGAGAATGGCACGGGCAAATCCCCACATAAAAAACAGGGAAGTGACCAATATAAAGGGAAGGAGGTATTCCTTCTTCACCAATGCATGCAGTTTCTTTTTATTTTCCATTTTTAGTTTCTATTTTCTTTTTTATTGGCACGGATTACACGGATTGCACGGAAACAGTTGATGCAAACATACACTAAAAACCGTGTTAATCCGTGTAATCCGCGCCTAAATTATATTTACACGAGGTCAATAAGTTGCGCCATATCCGTTATAATCACATCGGGCAAGGAATCATCAGTCACTTCACCTCCCCAACCTTCACCTTTCAGCCAGGCAGCCTTGCATCCCACCTTCTTGGCCGGTACCATATCCTTCGAGAACGAATCGCCCACTACCAGTACGTTTTCTGCCGGATAGCCCATAGCATTCACACCCAACTGATAAATGGCCGGATCGGGCTTGCGCACACCCACCACCGAGGATTCTACGATGTCCGCAAAATAATCCATCAGCCCGAAATCTTTCAGGATGGTCTGTATATTGCCATAGAAGTTTGATACGAGCACCAATTTATATCTCTTGGCCAATGCATCGACCACAGGGCGTGTCACCTCCAACACATCGAGCACATAATCGTAACATCCCTGTGCCACTTGAAGGGCATATCCCTGTAATTGTTTTTCGTCCATGGGCAAGTAGCGTTTCTCGGCCAGATACTCCATCTGCAGCTTGCACTTGACGTCGAGCACATCGTGGAAATCATGATCGGGCCTTACAAAGGGATATTTAGCCAGCGAACGTTCGCCAAACACATAAGCCTCACGGAAAGCTTCTTTGGTTACGGGAACACCCACCTCTACATACTTACACCACAACACTTCGGCCCAATGGCGGCTGTTGGTATCTATCGTACCACCATAATCAAAAATGACACCTTTTATATCTGTCAGCTTATTCATTTCTTTTCTTTATTAGGGGTGCCGTTGCCCACTTTCATAAGCATGACACCAATGATAATCCAAATTAATTCGCGCACACGGGTAATGAGACCGGTATAGACACCAAAGGCACTGGGAATGGACAATCCGCTGGCCGACAAGGCAAAGCCCCCTTCGCGAGCACCCAACTGCATGGGCGAGAAGAAAAACAAATTGGCAAACAAGGAAGTGAATGCCATAATGAGTATACAGGCCACAAAACTTACATCGGTAGTAAGCACATTCAAAATAAAATACACTTCAAGACATCCCACAATACGTGCCAGAAACTCCAGTCCCAACGAAGAGTAGAAAGTGGTCTTGCGTTGTCTGTGCAGCTCGGCTATCTGACTGTCTACCCGTTGCAAAGCCTCCTGTTTCTCTTCCGAAAAGCGCTTGGCCCACTTCTTGATGAACGGTACATGAGTAAGCAACCGCAAGGTGCGCACGGCCATGCCATTCTTATATCCTTTCATAAAGAAATAGATGGATAAAGAACAACAGACACCCACTATGGCAAAGATAATGGCCAAGAATGTATCTACCGGATAGTAAGCCAAATACAAGAAAATGGAGAAAAACCAGAAGCAGAAATGCGAGAAGATGTGCATCATGACATACAGGATGACCGACGAGGTGGCCTTGCTGGCTCCCACATACGGCGTAAGTTCCATGATGCGATAAGGCTCCCCTCCCATCAGTCCCACAGGGGTGGCATAGTTCAGGGCAAAGCCCGAAATGGTGAGCTTGTACACCCGCCAGAATGAAACCGGGCATTTCCCCTGCTTCCCGTCGCGGATGATGATATACCATGCAAGGGCATTCAGCCAATAGATGAACACCCATAGCCCGATGACGGCAGGCAACCACATGCCTGCCCGTTTCAGATTGCTCCACAACTCATCGTACTCCATATCGAATGTGCAGAGCATGATGATAATGGCCACAATGCCGAATATCAGGAATATGTTTCTATACTTATTTTTCATGGTTGGCGTATTTATGATAAAAACGGGCACTCATTGCTTCGTGGCGGTGGCGCATATAGTAAAAGAGAGCCATCAGAACCACCACTTCGAACACGAAATACAACCAAGGCTCCCCTATCAGCATACTGATGTAGAGGGCTATGGCACGGGTGTTGAAAGTAAGGATGTTGGTGTATTTCATGAGCGGACGACTGGCTGCACGGAATTCATCGCGGAGGGATTGAGGGATGTTGTCGCCATATTTCTGTCGCACCAATGCATAGAATTTCTGGAAGTTGGGCGTCAGGCCTTCCTGGGTGCGGGTATAGTTTCCGTAGAAATAAAGGAAAGTCTTCCACCAGAAATTACCTTTCCACGGCAAACTATGGAAGATTTCGCGTTGTTGCTTGAAGTTGTCCAGCTCGCTTCCTGCCTTTCCCTTCAGGAAATAGAGGTGGATGTTGCGATAATAATCGGCCAGCGTGCATTGCTTGCTATGGCAAATAAAGCCCGCCAAGCTTCCCAACAGCCAGATGTAGATGCCCCAATTCACTTCCGGATAAAAGGGAATGGGCTGGTTCATCAGCCGCAAGCAAATGGCCACATAGATGGAAAAGAACCACAAGTCGCCAGCAAACCCGTCGAGCATGCGTCCCCATTGTGTCTTCTGTCCGGTAAGGCGGGCCAACTGACCATCGGCACTATCGTAATGATTGGCCCACATCAGCAAGAAGATACCCAACAAAGTGTGTGCCATATCGGGATAATAAAACATGATGCCTGCCCCTACCCCCAAGAAGATGGACAGAATAGTCACCACATTGGGGTGTACATGCAGTTTCTTGAAGAACAATGCCCACATATATCCTATGGGGCGGTTAAACCAAATATCTAAGGTTTCTTCCGTATCCATAGACTTGAAAGAAGCCTCCATTCCTTTCTTTTCAGTATTTTCGCTCATTCGTTCAGTTTCTTTAAAGCCTTGTTATAGATGCACTCGGCTATCTTCACCCCTGCCTCTTCGCAACAACGGGCAAAACTGGGCCAGTCATTAAAATCTATGATTTTCACTTCTCCATTGGGAAGCACTACACAATCGCCCCCATAAACGGGTACATTGAGAACTTCGGCAGCACGGTCGCTTGCATCCTTCAAATCACACACCGTGAAAGGAATGCCTTTGGCCTCACCATTGATCTTCTCCAGCCCGAACTTACTGTGTGAGCAGGGTCCTGGATAAAACCAATAGAAGAAATCCGTACCTTGTACACCATAAAACTTGATGAGATCGCCCTGCAAGTGTTCGTTCACCACTGCTTCGGGAATGCCTCTACGATGAAAATCGGCCAGTATAGCTTCGGCTTCTCCCTGATGAATGGCATACGATACATCTTCCTTCACCATGGCATGTGAATTTCCCCGTTTCAACCAACAAGGGAAGAAATCTCCCACATAAGGCTCATCTGTCTTTACAATAATACTTTCAGGATGTGGTACTCCATGAGCCAACAACAATTCGGTCATTGGTTTCCGTACACAATTGTCTATGCCATATGCCGAGTTGATGACCAGTGCGCCCTTATCTTCCAATTCCTTGAGCCGGACAATGGTAGCCTTGTCGCGGGCCATATCGAATATGATCTCTCCTTCTATGCCCTGACCTACAAATTCCTTTTCCGTATAAGTTTTTACCTTACATCCTCTTTCACGCAACACATCCACCACTTTACGAAAGATGGCGGCATCATTGTCCACATGATTGGGAGAGTATTCGCTCCCTCTACTTATACCTATTATTTTTATTTCTTGCATTATATTTTTTATTATTCTTCCCCTCTAAGGAATGCTTCGGCTTTTGCAATATCCTCTGCATGGTCAACATCTACAATCTTTTGGAACGGATAGGCTTTCAATTTCAACCCGTCGGCCACCAACTGACGCTGGAAGTTGCGCATACGTGCCATTCCCTTTTCCATACATCCGTTCAGGGTCTGTATGGCTTTGGGAGTAAGGCAGTAGATGCCTCCTGATATATATTTGCATTGGGGGGTAGCCGCATCGTGAAAGCCGGTAATGTTCAGTTCATCGTCGGTCGAAATATGGAGTGGCTTCTCATCATCAATGAAATCGGTTACAGCCATACATCCATCAGCATCCGATTGGATGAAGTATTGTATAAACCGCTCGAACTCGTCTTCACGGAAAATAGTGTCTACGGTAGTAAGACAAAACTTATCATCTTCCAAATGCTTGCTCAGTTCATAGAAGCTGTGCATGGAACTGGGGGTAGTCTTGATTACCACTTCGAGTGGCACCGGAGCCGTTTTTTGTAGTGCCAGCAAATGTTCCTTGGTTTGAGGAACTTCATTATTGATGATGACCACTACCTTGTCGGCTCCATTCCGAGCAAAGATGTTTATCAACCGGTCTATCATGGCTTCTCCGTTCAGTTGTACCAACGGTTTGGGAAGCGCCACACCTTCTTGTGCCAAGCGTGAGCCTTCTCCTGCTGAAATAATGGCAAACTTCATCCCCTTAATCCTCCACTTGGTCCAACTTCAGTTTGTCGCTGTCGTCACGTTTTTCGTAATACTGTTTACGCAACGGACGAGCGTGTATCTCTTTTTCCATTTGTCTGTTTCTGTACACATCGATAGCTGTATAGATGGCCTGACGGAACGAATCAGCACTGGCTATTCCTTGTCCGGCAATATCGTATGCAGTACCATGAGCGGGTGATGTACGTACTATAGGAAGTCCAGCCGTAAAATTCACACCTTCGTCCATGGCCAAAGATTTGAAAGGTGCAAGGCCCTGGTCGTGATACATGGCCAATATGCCATCGAAATGTGTAAAGTTACCCGAGCCCATGAATCCATCGGCCGGATAAGGTCCGAAGCATTGTATACCTTGGGTACGCATTTCCTTCATGGCAGGAATGATTACCTTTTCTTCTTCGGTTCCAATCAGACCGTTGTCACCTGCATGCGGATTCAGTGAAAATACGGCAATACGCGGGCAATCGATATTAAAATCCTGCTTCAATGAACGATGGAAGATTTCCAGTTTTTCCATCACAAGTTCTTTGGTGATGGTTGAAGCAATATCCTTTACAGGAATATGGCCGGTCACCAAAGCTACCCTGAAATCGCCCTTCATCAAAATCATAAGTGATTTATTTCCTTCACCCACCCGTTCTTCAATATATTCCGTATGACCGGGGAAACAGAATGAATCCGACTGGATGGTATGCTTGTTGATGGGTGCTGTCACCAATACATCAATATTTCCATCCTTATAATCGGACAAAGCCTTTTCCAAGGCACTGAGTGCTGCCTTGCCAGCCTCTACCGATGGCTTGGACAATTCCACCTTCAGTTCATCTTCGGTACAATTCATCACATTCAGGCGGTTGTCCTGCACTTCTTCGGCCGAATTGACAATACTGAAATTTGTCTGTAATTCCAAAGCTTTACGATGATAGGCAGCCACCTTAGGCGAACCATAAACCACCGGTGTGCATAATTCGAGCATGGCAGGATCTTCGAAAGTTTTCAATATCACTTCGTAACCTACTCCATTGATGTCTCCGTGGGTGATACCCACTATTATCTTTTCTTTATCTTCCATTTCTTGTTAGTTAAAACTATTCTTTCCAATACAATAAAGTCTACAAAATTAGAGATTATATTCTGAATTTCCTATTATTTAGCCATAATTTTAAATAATCCACATTATACATTATCAATTAGAGCTATTATTTATACAAACAAAACAGGGCAACAAGAAAAAATCCCGTTACCCTGCACATATTTAAATAACGATACAAAATTACTTAACAACTGCTGTATCCATTTTTTCTTCAACTATTTCGGGAGAAATCACAATCTCATCAATCTGCTGTTCTTGTGGCAATGACAATGTATAGAGTGAAGCCTCCATCTTACGCATCAAATCGCGTTTCAAGCCTTTGGGTGAATAGATGAACCCTTCGACCACCACTACCCGACCGTTAGGACGGTCTACACGTGCATGAGAAACAAACGGGCCACCCATCATATCGCCTTCCATTTCCCACAAGCCTCGAGCCTCGAACGCAAATTCGCCCTTCACATTGATATTCTTCACATCGACAAAAATAGAATCGGCTGTAGTCATATACATACCATCGCGAGCACCCGGGATATTGGCTTTCATAACCGAATCACGCTTATGGATAAAATATTCTTTAGTAAAAGTATTCTTATCGGTATAAGGATAAGAGTAAATTACAAAATTCATATCCGAATTGGCACGGTCGGTCGATGCCCACAGAAAATCTTTTCCCACTTTGTACTTCTGCAATTCCATAGGTATCAGCACATCACAACCAAAGATACTGTTCACCTTGGTAGAGACAACAGGGCTATATTCCTTTTTCAACAGGTTAATCTGACGATTCATTTCGGTCTTTGTAAAGAAATCGATGATGGTCTGCCCATTCTTTTCGACAAACGAAGCGAACGAAGCCTCATCGGGAGCCTGAATCGTAAGCAACATCTGAGGAACCGCATACGGATTACGAACAAACTTCAGTTTGGGTTGGGTGTAGATGGGCTGAATATCGGCCATAATAATGTTACGGAAAATCTTGAACGACCGTTGCAACCTGTCGGCCGGTATCTGTGAAATACGAAACGAGCGTTCGGATTGCGGCAAACCGGGTACATCACGGTCAAGCACATCGTAAAGAGCTCTACCTACCGGTGCTTCCCACATATCCTTGTCCATTACTACCAAAACTTCATAAGGACGGCCACTGGAAGAAGGTGTAAACACACTCTTTCCTCCTTGTTTACAAGAAGGCAAGGCAAAGATAAGGCATACTGCCAAACTTAAACAAAATACTAATTTTTTCATAAGCTATATTTTTCTTGATCAAATGATTAATTTCCAAACGTTATACTTCCAAATTCTTTAGTCATGTGCAGGATGGTATCAGATTTTATTCATTTCCTTCCTTTTTCCTCCTGCTGTTTGGCAGTAGACAACATACCACAAGCGGCAAAAATATCCTCCCCCCTCGAAGCACGAATGGTAGCAAACACACCGTGCTGGGTAAGGTAATCGCGGAAAGCTATGATATGTTCCATGTCCGTACCCTCCAAATCGACTCCTGGAATAGCATGAAAACGGATGAGGTTCATACGGCACTCTATGCCACGAAGCAAACGTACAATCTCCTTGGCATACACCAATGAATCGTTCACACCCTTGAATAAAATATACTCGAACGACAACCGACGTTGTTTCGTGAAATCGTAACGGCTCAACACCTCTACAATATCAGCAATGGAGAAAGCCTTTTCGGCAGGCATCAACTCCTTACGTTGGGTAGGTATAGGACTGTGCATGCTAATGGCCAAATGGCAATCGCTTTCGTTAAGGAAGCGTTCCAACCCTTTCTTCAGACCCACCGATGAAACCGTAATGCGTTTGGGGCTCCAAGCATAACCATAATCGGCAGTGAGGATTTCGAGCACTTTCAGTACCTCATCCAAATTATCGAAAGGTTCTCCCATTCCCATAAACACCAGATTGGTTAAAGTGTTCCGTTCGGGTATGGAGTATATCTGATTCAGAATCTGGTTAGCCGTAAGATTGGCGGTAAAGCCCTGCTTTCCCGTCATACAGAACTTACAATTCATCTTGCATCCTACTTGCGAGGATACACATAAAGTAGCCCGGTCATCATCGGGTATATACACAGCTTCTACAAAATCACCCATAGGCGTACGGAAAAGATACTTTACCGTACCGTCTACCGAACGCATGGCCTCGACAGGAGCAGAAGCCCCTACCTCATAAGCGTCATTCAGTGCCTGACGATGCTTTAAAGAGAGATTGGTCATCTGATCTACAGATTCTACTTTCTTATCGTACAACCAAGAAGCTATCTGCTTGGCTGCAAACTTGGGCATACCTAAATTGGCAATTATTTGCTGAAGTTCGTACAGCGTTTTTCCCAATAGAGGAGTCTTTACTGATTCCATTATTTTCAATATATTAATCGTACAAAGATATGTAAATTTCAAGATATATGGCTATATTTGCGTCCATAATTACATATTTTTATGACCATGAAGAAAACAATCAATTGTTTTATTCCTTTAGGAGACAAAGCATCGGTCCAACAAACCCTTGCTTCCTTAAAAGAGAGTAAATTGGTGAACAACATATTTTTATTGTCATGTACATCGGGAGAAACACAAATGGAAGGCTATCCCATTCTATCCATAGATGGTATGAACAGCACACAAATGTTTGAACAAATAATAAAACATACCCATGTGCCCTACATCATGCTCTATACTCAGACAGCCCCCCTAAGATTAGGCTATAAGGCATTGGAACGAATGGCTCAAAATCTGGCATTTTCAGACAGTTTGGTTTATTCCGACTATTACGAAATGAAAGACGGAAGCCAGCAACCACACCCCGTATTAGACTATGAGTCAGGAAGCGTACGTGACGACTTTGACTTCGGCCCCATACTGATGTTCCATAAGAACAGCCTGAAGACTATCCTCAAGGAACAAAAGCAAGCAGGAGGATACCAATATGCAGCTTTGTACGATATTCGTCTTACCCTTTCACGAACAGGTACCATCAGGCACATCAACGAATTTCTTTACACAACCGAGGAAGAAGACCTACGTACATCGGGCGAAAAACAGTTTGACTATGTGAACCCACGAAACCGTGAAGTACAGATAGAAATGGAAAAAGTTTTCACCCACCACCTCAAGAAAATAGGAGCTTACATACACCCGGGTAAGGAAATCACTGATTTCGGGAAAGAACCTTTCGAGTACGAAGCTTCGGTCATCATTCCCGTCAGAAATCGCGAGAGAACCATCAAAGATGCCATTGAATCCGTATTGACCCAAAAAACCGCCTTTGCCTATAACATCATCATCGTAGACAACCATTCAACCGATGGGACTACCGAAGCCATTGCCAGCTACAAAGACAATCCGAAGGTGATACACATTTGTCCTAAACGGACAGATTTGGGCATAGGCGGATGTTGGGACATGGCCATCAACCACCCCAAGTGCGGACGCTTTGCCGTACAACTGGACAGTGATGACCTCTATAGCAGCCCGCAAACGCTACAGAAAATAGTGGACGGATTTTATGAACAAGAGTGTGCCATGCTCATCGGTTCCTATCGTATAACCGACTTCGACCTCAACACTTTGCCTCCAGGCCTTATCGACCACAAGGAATGGACCGAAGAGAATGGACCGAACAATGCATTGCGAATCAACGGATTGGGAGCTCCACGTGCTTTCTATACTCCCATCTTGCGACAGATAGGCGTACCCAATGTGAGTTATGGCGAAGATTATGCATTAGGTTTAGCTTTCTCGCGTTCGTATAAGATAGGTCGCATATACGAAGAACTCTATTTGTGCCGACGTTGGGAAGGAAACTCGGATGCAGCACTGAGTATAAAAAGAATAAACCGGAACAACAAATACAAGGACAGTCTGCGTACCAAAGAGATACAAATACGCATGATGCTCAATTCTTTGTGCGAGCAATCGTCCCAAACAGAAACATTCATAGACCACCAATTGGCAAACTGGAAACTGGCAGCCGACAACCATCATAATCTGAAACAGGCCAGCATTAGGAAAGAACACATCAAGGGATTCAATGTCAAAGTACAATTCAATCCTGCAAGAATCACATCGGCACAAGCGAAAACCGATGCGGAAAGTATCAAGAAACGCCCTTGCTTCTTATGCAAGAAGAACCAGCCAACCGAACAAAGAAGATTGCATATGCCCAAAGGAATGGATTTGTGCGTAAACCCATACCCTATCCTCCCCCGTCACATCACTTTGGTTTGGAGCACCCACAAGAAACAAAGCATAGACCTATGGTTAGGGAATTATACCGAATGGACAGAAAACTTATCTGACAAATATGCGCTCTTCTACAACGGCCCTCTCTGTGGGGCCTCGGCACCCGACCATTGCCACTTACAGGGAGCCTACAAGAAACACATTCCTCTGATTGACCAATATGACAAATTGAACAAAAAAAAGATATTTGTACAAGAAAAAGACAGTGAAGAGAAGGAGGTTACCAAGACCGCTTTATATTATATAGACAATTATTTATGCCCTTTGTTTGTCATAGAAACTCAAAACGATACGGCATATGATATGATACAACTTTTGTACAAGCATCTACCCAAGAAAAAAGGAGAGAAAGAACCCAAAGTAAATATCTTTATCTGGAAAACGAAGAAACCGGGGAAAATGTGTGTCCTTGTCATTCCACGAGACAAGCATCGTCCCCATTGCTACTATGCCGAAGGCGAAGAACAGCTATTGGTAAGCCCAGGTGCCCTCGATATGGCCGGTATCATCGTCACTGCACGAGAAGAAGATTTCCAGAAGATTACCCCCGAACAAATTGAAAGCATCATCGGTGAAGTAGGTATCACCTTCAAAGAAGCTAAGAACATTGTCAAAAACATCCAAGACATCAAGAAATGAAAGAACCCAAGATAAGTGTTGGCATAGTCAACGCACAAGAAATTCATTTTACCCTGAACGGTTCATTCGCTGCCAAAGGAGAAACCGTACAAGATGAGCAGGAAGTATGCTTCTATGAAGGAGGCATCCTGTGGAAGGGGAACCTATATAAGGAGCTCACCTTTATCCCACAGAAAGAGAATTGTTCATTTGCGCTACACAATGTAACCATAGGCATCAACTTCCATTGGGAAAGACTGGAAACGCAAGTCTTTATGGGTACACTGAAGTTGGTGGTTCACGAAGAGAAGATTACCGCCATCAACATATTGCCTGCCGAAGACTATCTGGTGAGTGTCATCTCATCGGAAATGAGTGCCACCTCTTCACTTGAATTCCTCAAGGCACATGCAGTCATTTCACGAAGTTGGCTCTTTGCACAGATAGACAAGCGGAAGACGCTGGGCAACAAGACAGACGGGTTCTTCCCGTTCGTAAAGAATGACAATGAATACATACGTTGGTACGACCGTGAAGACCATACCATCTTTGATGTGTGTGCCGATGACCATTGCCAACGCTATCAAGGCATTACCAAGGCATCGAACCAAACGGTAGTGGAAGCCGTAAAGGCCACTCGAGGACAATTGCTGATGCACAACAACCAAGTATGTGATGCCCGTTTCTCCAAATGTTGTGGAGGAGTAACCGAAGAATTTGAATTTTGTTGGGAAGAAAAACACCTGCCATACCTGAAGGCCGTACGTGATGTAGAGGGACAAGACACACAAATCTCTCCCGATTTGACTAACGAACAAGAAGCCGAACAATGGATTCGTCAGTCACCCATCTCATTCTGTCATACAGAAGATACCCGGGTGCTTTCACAGATATTGAACAACTACGATCAGGAAACCACTCAATTCTACCGTTGGGAAGTACGATATACGCAAGAAGAACTGGCTGAACTTATCCGCCGGAACACCAAGACCGATTATGGACAAATAGTCGACCTGATACCCGTAGAACGAGGCAAGTCGGGACGCCTAAGCAAACTCCAAATTATTGGAACCAAGAAAACCCTTACCATTGGAAAAGAATTGGAAATAAGACGTACACTCTCGGACACCCATTTGTTCAGTTCGGCATTCATTGTAGACAAGGGCGAACTGAAGAATGGCATCCCCCAATGGTTCTCCTTGAAAGGAGCCGGATGGGGACATGGTGTAGGCCTATGCCAGATAGGGGCTGCTGTGATGGGTGAAAAAGGATATACTTACGATGAAATATTGTTGCATTACTATAAAGGTGCCGACATACGAAAACTCTATTAAATCATGAAAAGAACATCTCCATGGGCTTGGGTGCCCACCCTATATTTTGCACAAGGGCTTCCCTATATAGCCGTCATGACCATCTCGCTGATTATGTACAAGCGAATGGGCATCAGCAATGCCGATGTAGCCTTCTACACCGGTTGGCTGAACCTTCCATGGGTAATCAAACCTTTGTGGAGCCCGTTTGTAGATCTGATAAAGACCAAACGTTGGTGGACAACCACCATGCAATTACTCATAGGTGCAGGACTGGCAGGCATTGCCTTTACCATCCCTACGGAACATTTCTTCCAACTTACTCTGGCAGCCTTCTGGTTGCTGGCCTTCAGTTCGGCCACTCACGACATTGCTGCCGATGGGTTCTATATGTTGGGGCTCGACACCAAACAACAAGCCTTGTTTGTAGGTATCCGAAGTACTTTCTACCGCATTGCTACCATAGCCGGACAAGGTTTGCTCATTATGCTGGCGGGATATCTGGAAACCTCTACGGGCGATATACCTTTTGCATGGTCCATTACATTCTATGTACTGGCCGGTCTTTTTTTAGCCACTTGGGGGTACCACCAATTCATTCTTCCACGTCCCGAAGCGGATGCACCTGCCACACACATTTCTGCTTCGAACATCTTGAAAGAATTTTGGCAGACTTTTGCCACCTTCTTCCAAAAGAAACATGCCGGCATAGCCATACTCTTTATGTTGCTCTACCGATTTCCCGAAGCCCAATTGGCCAAAATGTCCATTCCTTTTTTAGTAGACCCTATCAGCGAAGGAGGTTTGGGGCTTACTACAGAACAGATTGGTTTTGTACAAGGCACAGTAGGCATCATCGGACTTACCTTAGGAGGAATCTTGGGAGGTATTGCTGTAGCCCGCCACGGACTGAAACGTTGGATTTGGCCCATGGTTTGTGCCATCTCCATTCCCGATGCCGTGTACATCTACCTTAGTTATGCCCTTCCCGAATCCCTCACCATCGTAAATGCATGCGTCTTCGTTGAGCAATTCGGTTATGGTTTTGGCTTTACAGCCTACATGCTCTATCTGATTCGCTTTGCCGATGGCAAACACAAGACAGCACATTATGCCATCTGTACAGCCTTTATGGCATTAGGTATGATGATACCGGGAATGTTTGCCGGCTGGCTACAAGAATGGATGGGTTACCAACTGTTCTTCATTTGGATTATGATTTGCACCTTGGCAACCTTTGGAGTAACCGCTTTGTTGAAGTGGGAAGAATGATTTGCCTGCATCAATAAAGCAGGCAGACCGCAAATTCTTCGGGTGCTTTCAATTTGCATCGGTTTCCCCCTGAGAATCGTTTTACCAGACCTTTCCCTTTTATAAGTTCACCTGTTACGGGATGAACCCATGCCACTTTGTATTTACGCTTGTCGGCCGACAAATCCAATTCTACCCAACCGTTCATACTACATGCAATGTAACCCTTACCTATAGCCCCCATCACCCATTGTTGTCCTTGAAGGGTTTGGTCTTCCATCGGGAACATAAACGAGGCCAATTCATAAAAAGGAACACCATCTACAGGGGGGACTTTTGCAAAGGAGCCACCGGCCATAAAGACAGCCCAATGGGCTGCATTCTTAGGAACACGAGGCAAAAGACTATTATATACAACCGCCTTTTGCGGGTATGCTTTCCGATATTCGTATACCGCCCTATATACACTGGCGCACGATGCTTCACCCTTCGGTATCAGACGTGCATGTTGACGAGGAGCCAAGCTCACTCCCCCTACAGGTTCATAAGTAGTACCATCGGACCGATAATGCCATTGACGAATATCAATTACATCGACCATCGAAGTATGTACCTCATCCTTCAAGACTGCATCCTGTACATCTTTTGTAGCCGACAATGCCACCAACTGATGATTGTTACACGCACTGACTTCTTCCAACCAAAAGTTCATGAACGACAAAGGCCCTGTATATTCCAATCCGATGCTATGCACTACTCCATTATTACCATCGAATGTATTTACACTATGCCGGATGAACTTACTGTGGTAATAACGGATAACCTCCCTCGAAATGTCATAGAACTGTTCGGCCATATATACACGCTTGTCGCCTGCAAACCGTACCTTTTCAGCAAATCCCAGCTCGTTGATGTTATTGGCCGAACGCCAGGGATAATCGCACCAATGCGCTCCTTCTTCAATGATATTATGCTGATTATAATGGTCATGAAGCAACACCAACCCTTTTTCATCCGCCAAATCCACAAATTGTTTCAACCGATTCCAATACCAAGGATTGAACTTGTTCAAATCGTATTTGCTCAATCGGTCTTGTGCTTCCCCTATTCCACTGCGGCTATAAGGCATTTCATTGAAAGGAGCCCACACTTCATCATCGGCTTGCATATTCCGCTCATGGTCGTAACGACGAACCTCATACCACAATCCGGTACGATGGTGAAGAACTTTTCCACCCGATTTCAACAAACGGTCGGCTACACTATCCGGTTCTTCGGTATACCCTATCCCTGTACGGCCGGGAACAAACAAAGTAAGCGAACCACTCCCCTGCCATCCGGTTGTACCAGGTATTCTTTGACGAGCATAAGAACCTGTAGTCATAACCCGATTCCCACGCACAATCCACCCGTTCTTTACTACCAACGGTGCCGCTTTTTCTGTTTTTTGCTGAATGGCTCTCTGTTTGATATCCGTTATCAAAGGGATATTTCCGGCAAACACTTCCAACGGATATTTCACCATCATACTATCTATCCATGTATCCATCCTCATATCAGGCAATAAAGATTGTACAGACATCCAATGAGCATATTCTGCTGTGGGACGTGTCGTTTCATCCGTCTCGTAGACAAAAATCTTGTCTTGCTCCACTGATTTCTGTCCTGTCCGTGCCTCCAACTGAGCGTAATAGAAACTTTCGGGCTTAACAAACGTATGCGAAAGTTCATAATGGCCATTGCCCAAAGGTTGGGTCCACATGCCATACGCCCAATTATAAGCCATTGGAGGAGTAACACATTCAGTCCGTGAAATTCTTCCCTGCCAACACATGGAATTAGCAGCTACCCATCCGGCCCCCTTGTCGGCCATATCGCGATAACCGAATTGCAACACTCCACCCGAAAATGTCACTTTATCCATCAAAATACCATTCGACATACCTCCCGTAGATCCACTGAAACTATAGGGCCTTTCCGCATGACATTGTACAAAAGCATTGGGCCCTGGCACTGCCCGCCCCACTGTAAAGTCACGATATCCTTCTTCGGAATAACACCTCTGGAATAAAGTCAATTGTCCTAACGTATGAAAAGCATACCTACGATGATTGCCTATTTCGGATATGGGATTCAAGAATTTACAATCTTCAACGGTCACTTGCAAAGCCCCTTCAAGCACCATTACTGCCGAACCTGCAAAATGATGTGCCTCCATTCTTCGTACCCAAGCATTCCTGACATGATTCAATGTCACGGCTTGCCAACGATGGTCTTCATCCTTAAGGTTCTTCACATCGTATTCCGAATCGCAACAAATGTTTTCAATGCCTACATTTTCTATTCTACCTTCTTGTATAACAGACAAGACATACCCCCCTCCGTATAGAGGGTCGAGACTCATGGTTAAAGGTACATCCACTACAATACCCTGAGCAGAGACTTCCTTCACCGTACGTTCCCATACCATATCATATTCCCCTGATTTCCACTTTGAGAAATTATACTCCTGTTCATTTCCCAACTTATCGGTGCCCAATACAGCCAACCATTTGGCGGTAGAGGGTCGTACAACTTGTATTCTATCACCCGGTTTCAAATTTCCGACAGAGTTCATCGGTATCAGACTTGCATTCAGAGGGACATACCTATCGGCCACTTGCAATGTATCGCCTAATTTAATTTCCCTACTACCAAATACCCGTATCAATTCATCTTTCATCGGCCCCATGGCACGCAATATCGTACCATTATCTGGTTTGCATCCGCTTCCTCGAAGCACCACTCCACTATGGCGCATCAACAATTTGCCATGTACCTCAAAAATGCCGGATGCCAATTGTACCGCCCCACGGAACCCATTTTCGTCCATGGGCAAAGTGGCTACATAATCCAATGCTTGCTGAATAACCGTTGTTGCATCTCCCGTCATAGAAGGTACATATACTTTTGCATCAACTATAGGTATTTGTACTTCCGACTGCTGATATCCACAAAACGAGAAATCGGGTATTCTGTCTCCATTGGGATATGCTTTATACACTAACTTACCTTCTTCTGTTATATGCACAGGAGAATTAGGAGTTGTCTTGAAATGTGCTTGAGCACCAACAAAATTCAAACAAAGAATAACGGCCAAACACAGATGAAGAATAATGTTTTTCATACTTTTTAGAATTTAAGATACCAGACAGGCAAATACAGAATTAACCTGTCACATTATTTACAGAATGCAAATTAAAGGTTTTTCAAATGATTTTTCAATAAAATAAAAAAAAAGTTCAACCTGTATCGCAAAATATTACAGGTTCCGTTTTCCTTTGCGTCATAAATCAATAACCATCTTAATAAAAAAAGAACCATGAGAACAATCATTAAGAGAATCAAAAGTATGGATTATCAACGTATTATCATCGGAACTTCAACCGTTTTCAGTATACTGACCGCCATATTGGGATATGAAAAGCTCAGCATCAGTTATGCCATTGCTTTTACCATGCTTTGTGCATTGACCTCCATTTGCAAGGATCTGAAGGAATTGAGCGAAGACTTGAAAAAGTAAGTTTTCAGAAATTATTCGGCACAGCCTTTGGCTTTGTTACATAATATTCGTACTTTTGTTTCTTGTGAACACTTAAAAAGAAATTACATGAAAACATTAGCAAGCTTATTTCTGCTGGCAGCATCAGCCTTATGGTACGGATGTACACCACCGGCCGGCCAACAAACGGTTTCAGAAGAGCCCGTAACCACTATCCGATTGTTCGAAGGCGATAATCCCGACCCTTCATTGGTGCGATACAAGAATACCTATTACATGGTACACTCTTCGTTCATCTATACTCCGGGACTGGTAGTATACAAATCGACCGATTTGATAAACTGGGCACCTTGTTCCGTAGCCTTACCCGAATACGCAGGCGACATTTGGGCACCCGACATTTGTGTACATAACGACCGCTTCTATATCTACTTCCCCACTCGAGATGAAAAAGGAAAAACTAATATGGTAGTGTGGACAGACAATCCGGAAGGTGAATGGAGTCAACCAATCAATTTACATGTGGGCGGTATAGACCCTGAACATGTGGCCGGTCCCAATGGGAAACGCTACCTGTTGCTTAGTGCCGGTGACTTACACCCGCTTTCAGAAGACGGATGCAGCATTATAGACAAACCTGAAATCATCTATAAAGGATGGGAAATACCCGAAGAATGGGACATTGAAAGCTTCTCGCTCGAAGGACTGAACGTAAAGAAAATAGGCGAATACTACTATCTGCTTGCTGCCGAAGGTGGTACGGCAGGACCTCCTACCGGCCACATGGTAGTACAAGCACGTAGCAAAGATATCAAGGGGCCATGGGAAAACGCTCCACAAAACCCATTGTTACGCACCGAATCACCCCAAGAAAAATGGTGGAGCCAAGGACATGGCTCCATTATAGATACCCCCGACGGAAAACTCTATCTGCTTTTCCATGGTTATGAAAAAGGTTATCTCACTTTAGGACGCCAGACACTGATGCGCGAGATAGAAGTAGGCGAAGACGGATGGCTTAAACTGAAAGGAGGAAACATTTCGCTTCCACAACCGCCGGTAGTAAAGGAAAGAGGAATCAAAGATTATATCTGGCAAACCACCCAAGAACGTCTGGCCGACCGTTTTACCATTACCGATGAAGCCATTATTATAAAAGGTAAAGGAAACAATCCGCAAGAAGGTTCTCCCCTCCTGCTCCGTGCCGGAGACCATAGCTACGAAGTGGAAGCCTGCATCGAACTGAACAACGAAAAGGCATCAGCCGGATTCGTCACTTATTACGACAAGGACATGCACTTTGGTTTGGGATTCAAGCCCGGTCAACTGTTAAGATATCGCCGAGGAAGCGTCAGTCGTCAAATGCCCAAATGCGACATTGCCATGAAAGACGGTGTATGCAAAGTATGGTTAAAGCTACGGAATACCGAACATATCATCAACGGATGGTACAGTACTGACGGAAAAACATGGCATAAATTTCCATGGGGATTCGACATGCAAGGCTATCACCACAATACCTTGGGCGGCTTCCTCTCTGTACGTCCGGGCATTTATGCTGGAGGCGAAGGTGAAGCCAAGATTACCAACTTTGTTTATAGAAAATTATAAGATGATACTGATAGCAGACAGTGGTTCTACCAAAACCGACTGGTGTCTGGAGAACGGAACAACAATCCATACCCAAGGCATTAACCCTTTCCACCAGTCGGCCGATATTATACAGCATATACTCACCAACGAACTTCTTCCGCAATTGCCGGAAGAAGTTCGGATTCATGAAATACATTTTTATGGTGCCGGATGTACCCCCGAGAAATCGGCCATTCTACAAGCTATCCTCCACACCTTGTTTCCACAAGCAACGGTAACGGTCAACAGCGACTTGTTGGGGGCAGCCCGTGCCCTTTGCGGTCACCAGAAAGGCATTGCCTGCATATTAGGTACCGGTTCCAATTCCTGTTATTACAACGGTGAACAGATAATACAAAATGTATCACCTTTAGGATATATTTTAGGCGATGAAGGAAGTGGAGCCGTATTGGGCAAACGATTGGCAGGCGATTGTTTGAAGAACCAACTCCCCCCCGAAATCTGCAAGGCTTTTCTCGACACCTTTGCACTTACCCCGGCCACAATAATAGAAAAGGTATACCGGCAACCCCAAGCCAACCGTTTTTTAGCAAGCCTCACTCCTTTTCTTTCCACCCACCGGGAAGTTCCACAAATACATAGTTTATTGGTATCCAGTTTCATGGACTTCTTCCAAAGAAACGTTATGCAATACTCCCATCAAAATACCCCTGTACATTTTGTCGGTTCCATTGCCTGGCATTTTAAAGAAGAAGTAAAAGAAGCAGCCAAGGCCTTTAGTCTGCAAACGGGCAACTTCATCCAAAGCCCCATCGAAGAATTACGGAAATATCATCAAAATTAACGATTTACCCCTAAAATAATTTCCTGAAATACATTTGTGTTTCAGGAAATTATTGTATCTTTGCGCCCGATTTAGATATTATCAAT
>CAZFDP010000006.1:0-21893 GCA_964518185.1 uncultured Phocaeicola sp.
ACGACCCCCTGCTCCCAAAGCAGGTGCGCTAACCGGACTGCGCTACACCCCGAACTTTTAAAATGTTTTATGCTTTTCCTTTGTCGGGGTAGCGGGATTCGAACCCACGACCCCCTGCTCCCAAAGCAGGTGCGCTAACCGGACTGCGCTACACCCCGAATCACTCATAAAAGAGTGCTTTTTGGAAAAGCGATGCAAAGTTATGCCTTTCTTTTTATTTATGCAAACATTTCCGTCACTTTTTTAACCAAATCAATGGTTTCTATCATTAGCCATCTTTTCGGGCGGAAGGATGTTTCGCACGGAAATATTCATTCTTATTTAATGATTTCCAAAGCTTTGAAACATCTGGTCAGTTTTTCTACGGCTATATCCACTTGCTCCTTGGTGTGGGTTGCCATCAATGCAAAGCGTAACAAGGTATCTTGTGGAGCACATGCCGGAGGAATTACCGGATTGATGAATACACCTTCGTCGAATGCCATTTTTGTAGCCATAAATGTCTTTTCTGTATCGCGTACATAAAGTGGAATAATCGGACTTTCGGTTTCACCGATTTCGAAACCGGCTTCACGGAAACTGTCAAGAGCATAGTTTGTAATCTTCCATAAGTTTTCCTGTCGTTCGGGCTCTTCTTGGAAAATGTGTAATGCTTCGAGAGCTGCAGCTGTTGAAGCGGGAGTACATGATGCTTGGAAGATATATGAACGGGCTGTGTGGCGTACCCAGTTGATAGTGTCCTTATCGGCTGCTACGCAACCTCCCAAAGAAGCGAACGACTTGGAGAATGTTCCCATGATAATGTCCACTTGGTTGGTTACTCCGAAGTGATTACACACTCCGCGTCCTTGTTTTCCAAACACTCCCATACCATGTGCTTCATCTACCATGATGCTGGCATTGTATTTCTCCTTCAAACGAACAATTTCAGGAAGTGGTGCCAAATCGCCTTCCATGGAGAATACACCATCTACAATAATCAATTTAACCGATTCTGGATTGCACTTTTGGAGTTCTTTTTCCAATGCATCCATGTCGTTATGCTTGTATTTCAATTGGGTGGCGAAAGAAAGGCGGCGTCCGTCTACAATGGATGCATGGTCGCGGTCATCACAAATGATATAGTCTTTACGGTCAACTAACGTTGGAATGACCCCTTCGTTTACGGTAAATCCCGTAGGGAAAACCAAACATTCGTCTTTTCCAAGGAATTCGGCCAATTCATGTTCCAATTGAATGTGAAGGTCAAGTGTACCATTCAAAAAACGGGAACCGGCACACCCTGTACCATATTTGCGGGTTGCTTTGATTGCTGCTTCTAGTATACGCGGTTCGTATGTCAGTCCCATATATGAATTTGAACCAAACATCAAAACCTTCTTTCCGTCCATCATCACTTCGGTATCTTGTGCGCTGTCTATTTCACGAAAATACGGATATACACCCATAGCCATATATTCCTGAGGCACTCTATACTTACTGAATTTTTCTTGTAATAATCCCATATTCTTTCTAATGTCGTAAATCAATCCATGATTTACTTATTATAATAATGTATATTTAACTCTCATACATTCTACTTAAAGGATATACCTCACCTTTAAGCAGGCTGCAAAGATAGTAAAAACTCTCTTTCGTTGTTTCTTTTTATCTAAAAAATATTTAGATAGAATAAAACTTTTCACATTTGAATGTGTTCTAACATAAAATGTATTAACTTTGTCATTTAATTTAATGAGTCCACATACAAGTATGACTGATAAGAAACAGATTGTCTTTATAGTGAACCCCATTTCGGGAACCCAAGGGAAGAAAACCATATTGAAATGGATTGACGAACGGTTGGATCGTTCGTGCTATGACTATAAAGTCGTAAAGACGGAATATGCCGGACATGCCACAGAGATAGCGGCCAATGCTGTTAAAGAGGGCATCGATATCGTTGTAGCCATTGGTGGAGATGGAACTATCAATGAAACGGCTCGTTCTTTGGTTCATACAAACACGGCATTAGGTATTATTCCATGTGGGTCAGGAAACGGATTGGCACGCCATTTACATATCCCTATGGAGCCGAAAGCTGCCATTGATATTCTGAATGAAGGTTATCAGATTCCAATGGATTATGGAAAAATAAATGATATCCCCTTTTTCTGTACTTGTGGAGTGGGCTTCGATGCTTTTGTCAGTTTGAAGTTTGCCGATTCAGGAAAACGGGGGCTGTTAACATATTTGGAAAATACACTCCACGAAAGTCTGACCTATGAGCCCGAGACTTATGAGATAGAAAACGAAGAGGGAACGGTGAAGCATAAGGCCTTTTTAATTGCATGTGGAAATGCATCTCAGTATGGTAACAACGCATATATCACTCCACAGGCTTCGCTTACTGATGGGTTGATGGATGTAACGATATTAGAACCGTTTACAGTGCTTGATGTACCCAGCCTTTCTTTCCAATTGTTCAATAAGACTATTGACCAAAACAGCCGTATTAAAACAATGAGAACCAAAAAGATAAAGATACACCGAAGCAAACCAGGCGTATTCCATTTTGATGGTGATCCTATTATGGGTAATGAGGATTTGGAAGTGGAAATTATTCCACATGGACTGAATGTTATAACGTCAAGCAAAAAAAAAGAAGGAACAGAGACGGCAAACTTTTTGCAGCTGATAACTGAATACTTTAGCGGACTAAAACCCAAAGGAGAAGAATTTCTTGCCAAGCGACAAAGCCACTTGTTTGAACTGAACCGCACTTTGTTGAGAAAACTTTCCAAAAGAGAGAATTAGTCAGTTGTTACATTTTCAAATAGAAATCTTTGGTTAGCGCAATATAGTCTTGGGTATAGACATGACGTTCCAATTCTATGATTAACTCGTTTGCCAAACACTCTCCTTTTACTTTCCTGAACTCTAACAATGAACGTTTGGGAGGAAGTCCGGGACGGGTGATGACGGTTGTATGGCGTGAAGGCCACATCCCTGCCCTCTCTGCCAGACGGATTACATCGGCCGATTGTTCGAAAGGAAGAATCAGCGAGAATTTCCCTTCTGCTGCAAGCAGTTCCGAAGTTTTTTCTATAAGTACGTTTGCAGATAGTGTATCAGTATGTCGGGCGGTATTCCGTTGGCCGTCAGGACATTTTAGTGAATTGATAAAGTAAGGCGGATTGGATACAATTGTATCAAACACGCACATGGGGTGATAGGAACTGATGTCTTGTAATTGTACTTCTACCTGCTTGTTCCATGGTGATGCCGATACGTTTTCCATAGCTTGTTCTACTGCTGCTTCGTCAATGTCTATGGCAACAATAGAAGCATTGCATCGTTGGGCGAGCATCAAGGATATCAATCCGGTTCCTGTACCGATATCGAGTATATGTTGTGAAGACGATATATCCGTCCATGCACCCAACAAGACACCATCAGTACCCACTTTCATGGCGCAGCGGTCGTGGTGTATGGTAAATTGTTTGAAAGCAAAGTATGAGTTCGGCATAATAAAACATCGTTTTCTTTTGCCAAAAGTACATATTTATCTTTAATTACACTTCATTATTATGATTATTTGACTTTTGAAAGTGTTTTTGGTGGTGTAGTTTTTCCTTATTTAATAAGGAATGACTAACTTTGTATCCCATTTGTGTATAAATGGATATGAAATAGAACAGTAGAAAGAAAACAGATTATGAGTAAAAGAAGAAAAGACAATGATACTTTTTTGAATTCTGATAATGGAGAAAGCATTTCCATGTTGACGGAGATACAGGTAGACCAAGAGGAAATGAAAGTGGACTTCAGCAAAGATGTTCCGGTTCTTCCGTTGCGCAATATGACCATGTTCCCTATGGTGATTATGCCTGTTACTGTAGGACGTTCCAGTTCCTTGAAATTGGTTAATGCAGCTTTCAAGAAAGGATTGCCTATAGCAGTAATGAGCCAATTGTCAGGAGACACAGACGATCCGGGTTTTCTCGATTTATATCATGTAGGAGTAGTGGCACGGGTGCTTCGCATATTCGACATGCCTGGAGGAAATACAACCGTAGTCTTGCAAGCCAATGGACCCAAAGTCCGTTTGGAAAGCATCACTCGAATCCAACCGTATCTGCGAGGTATGATCTCACCTATCGAAGAAGATATTTTTAATGAAAATACGGAAGAATTCAAGGCATTGTTAGAGACAACCAAAGATTTGGCTTTGAAGTTCGTAAACATGTCCGAACGATTGACCCCCGATTTGTCCATGGTCATCAAAAGTCAGGACGGAGAATTCCTTGTCAATTTCATTTGCGCCAATTTTCCATTCTCTGTAGACGAAAAGTTTCAGTTGCTGAATTATAACAACATACACGATCGTATATATCGGTTGATACAAATCATGAACCGCGAAGTCCGTTTGGCCGAAATCAAACAGAACATCCAGATGCGTACCCGCGAAGACATCGACCGACAACAACGCGAATACTTCCTTCATCAGCAGATGAAGAATATTCAAGATGAATTGGGCGACAACCAGGATACAGAAATAGATGAACTCCGCAGTAAAGGTGAGAAAAAGAAATGGAGTAAGGAGGTTGCCGATACATTTACCAAAGAATTGGCGAAATTGGAGCGTATCAATCCTCAATCACCCGACTACAATGTGCAACTTACCTATTTGCAGACATTGCTTTCCTTGCCATGGGGAGTATATACACCCGACAATCTGAACATCAACAATGCAGAGAAGACCTTGAATAAAGATCATTACGGATTGGAAAAAGTGAAGGAGCGCATCTTGGAACATTTGGCTGTATTGAAATTGAAGGACGATATGAAATCGCCCATAGTATGTCTGTATGGACCTCCAGGGGTAGGAAAAACTTCATTGGGACGTTCCATTGCTGCTGCATTGAAACGTAAATATGTGCGTATGTCTTTGGGGGGTGTACACGATGAAGCTGAAATCCGCGGCCATCGCAAAACATACATTGGTGCTATGCCGGGACGTATTATCAAAAGTCTGATGAAGGCAGATTCTTCCAATCCGGTTATCATATTGGATGAGATAGACAAATTAGGTAGTGATCATCGGGGAGACCCAAGTTCTGCCATGCTCGAAGTACTCGATCCTGAACAGAACCATACTTTCCACGACAATTATTTGGATGTGGATTACGACTTGTCGAAAATAATGTTCATTGCAACAGCCAATAATTTGGCTACCATCCCTCCTGCCTTACTCGATCGTATGGAACTGATCGAAGTAAGCGGATACATTACCGAAGAGAAGGTCGAGATTGCCCGTCGCCATTTGGTTCCGAAAGAACTGAATAACAATGGATTGAAGAAGGAATATGTCAAATTCTCCAAAGCAGCGTTGGAATATATCATCGAGAACTATACCCGTGAGAGTGGAGTACGTGAATTGGAAAAGAAAATCAATAAAATCATGCGTAAGATTGCGTTTGAATTTGCACGCGATGGTGTAGAGCTGATTCATGACATCAAACCAGCCGACGTACGTAATTACTTGGGAGTTCCGGAGTATACCCGCGATAAATATCAAGGAAATGGTTATGCTGGTGTGGTAACAGGATTGGCATGGACAGCTGTAGGTGGAGAGATTCTTTTCGTAGAAACTAGTTTGAGTAAAGGAAAGGGAGGCAAGTTGACTTTAACCGGCAATTTGGGAGATGTCATGAAAGAGTCGGCCATGTTGGCATTGGAATATCTTAAGGCACACACTTGTCTTTTGGGCATATCTGAAGATATTTTCGAAAATTGGAATATTCACATTCATGTGCCCGAAGGTGCCATACCTAAAGATGGCCCCTCGGCGGGTATTACTATGGTCACCTCGTTGGCATCGGCACTGACCCAACGTAAAGTCAAGTCAAATCTTGCCATGACGGGAGAAATCACTCTCCGCGGAAAGGTACTTCCGGTAGGGGGTATCAAAGAAAAGATTCTGGCTGCCAAACGTGCAGGAATCAAGGAAATTATCCTATGCGAAGAGAATCGTAAGAATATAGAAGAAATCCAACCGATGTACCTTACAGGGCTTACCTTCCATTATGTAAAGGATATAAAGGATGTATTGCAATTGGCACTTACCGATGAAAAGGTAAACGGAGCCATTGACTTTTGTACTGCCTATTCATCAACCCCAGAAAAGAAATAACCGAATATATGACATTTGAATTACAATATACCGACCCGAAATCGAATGCCCGTGCAGGATTGATTACTACCGATCACGGACAGATAGAGACACCCATCTTCATGCCGGTAGGAACATTAGGTACCGTCAAGGGAGTACATCTGCATGAGATAAAGGATGATGTCAAAGCGCAAATAATTTTGGGTAATACCTATCATTTATACCTTCGTCCGGGGTTGAATGTAATCGAACAAGCCGGTGGCTTGCATAAATTCAATGGTTTCGACCGTCCCATGCTTACCGATAGTGGTGGTTTTCAGGTGTTCTCATTGTCGGGTATCCGTAAGATGCGTGAAGAAGGCGTTGAATTCCGTTCGCACATCGATGGTTCCAAACATTTGTTTACTCCCGAGGATGTGATGGATATCGAACGTACCATCGGTGCAGATATCATGATGGCTTTCGACGAATGTACACCGGGTACTGCCGATTTTCAGTATGCCAAGAAGTCTATGGAACTTACCCACCGATGGCTCGATCGTTGCATCAATCGCTTCAACGAAACAGAACCTAAGTACGGATACAGACAAGCGCTCTTTCCCATAGTGCAAGGATGTGTATATCCCGATTTGCGTAAGCGTTCGGCAGAGTTTATCGCCTCCAAGAATGCCGAAGGAAATGCCATCGGCGGATTGGCCGTGGGCGAACCTACTGATAAAATGTATGAAATGATTGAGGTAGTCAACGAAATTCTTCCTAAAGACAAACCGCGTTACTTGATGGGAGTAGGTACTCCTATCAATATCCTTGAAGGTATTGAACGTGGAGTGGACATGTTCGATTGTGTCATGCCTACACGTAACGGGCGAAATGGTATGTTGTTCACTAAGGAAGGTATCATGAACATGCGTAACAAGAAATGGGAAAACGACTTCTCTCCTATTGAAGCCGATGGCGCTTCGTATGTAGATACCATGTACTCTCGTGCCTATTTGCGTCATTTGTTCCATGCACAAGAACTTCTGGCTATGCAGATAGCCTCCATTCATAATTTGGCATTCTATTTGTGGTTGGTTGGCGAAGCCCGCAAGCACATCATTGCCGGCGATTTTTCTACATGGAAGCCAATGATGGTACAACGATTGTCTACTCGATTATAACATAGATTAAAGATGAAAAGCCTATTAAAAAAGATAAAGACAGACAAGTGGATACGTAGAATAGACTGGTATATCATCAAGAAGTTCTTAGGTACCTATTTTTTTGCCATAGCATTGATTATCAGTATTGCTGTGGTGTTCGATGCCAATGAAAACATCGACCGCTTTATTAATAACAAGGCACCTTTGGAGGCGATAATATTCGATTATTACATGAATTTCATTCCGTACTTCTCGAATTTGTTCAGTCCGTTGTTTGTATTCATTGCTGTTATTTTCTTTACATCGAAACTGGCAGAGAATTCCGAGATTATAGCCATGTTTTCTACCGGTTTGAGTTTCAAACGTCTGATGAGGCCTTATATGATATCAGCTGCTTTCATCGCATTGATAACTTATGGATTGGGAGCGTATATCATTCCTAAAGGAAACATCACCCGATTGAATTTTGAGGACCAATACAAGAAGAAAAAGAAACAGGAATATGTGCGTAATGTACAATTGGAGGTGGATAGTGGTGTCATAGCCTACATTGAACGTTATGAGAACTATAACAAAACCGCTTATCGCTTTTCGTTGGACAAGTTTAAGGATAAACAGTTGGTTTCGCATCTTACTGCCCGGAGTGCCACTTACGATACTGCTTCTGTTCATAAATGGACATTGAAAAACTACATGATTCGTGAGATGGACGGTATGAAGGAAACGATAATCAAGGGCGACCGGCTGGATTCCATCATTAAAATGGAGCCTCAGGATTTTCTGATTATGAAAGGACAACAGCAAACCATGACCAGTCCTGAGTTGAAGGAATACATCAGCAAGCAAAAGCAACGTGGTTTTGCCAATATCAAAGAATTCGAGATTGAGTATTATCAGCGTATAGCCATGTCGTTTGCTGCCTTCATTCTGACCACTATTGGTGTATCACTCTCTTCCCGTAAGGTTAAGGGGGGAATGGGGCTATATTTGGGTATTGGTTTGGCTTTGAGTTTCTCGTATATTCTTTTCCAAACCGTATCTGCCACGTTTGCCATTAATGGTAATACCCCTCCTGTCTTGGCGGTATGGTTCCCCAATATCCTTTATACGTTCATTGCCATCTACCTGTATAGAAAAGCTCCTAAGTAAACGGAAGTTGTATAAATAAAAAACAGGAGGCTGATTGCTCGCTTGCAGGCCTCCTGATTACAACACAAAAACTAAACTAGACTTAACTAAACTATTCTTACTTGAAATTTCACAACTTCAGTTGCAAATATAGATATTATATTTAATACGCCAAAACTTTTTGAAGTTTTTTTTAACTAATAGGTTAAAAAGTCATATTTTGTGTATTAAATAGCCTTGTTGTTACCTTTCTAAAACAATTGTATCAGTATCAACCCCACTCCCAACGAAACAACGGTAGTTACCAAGCCGGGCATCATGAAGGAGTGGTTAAGTATCCACTTGCCGATGCCTGTGGTACCTGTGCGGTCGAAATTGATGGCTGCCACCACCGTAGGATAGTTGGGTATGAAGAAGTATCCGTTTACGGCAGGAAAAAGGGCAATGAGCATCATGGGGGATATTCCCAACGCAATGCCTAATGGCAGAATGGCACGGACCGTAGCTGCCTGACTGAAAAGCAGGATGGACATAACGAACAGGGCCAAGCCGAACAACCAGGGCATCTGAGTGACAATGCCTTCGATGGAGGAAGTCAGTTCTGCTATGTTTCCTTTAATAAATGTATCGCCCATCCAGGCAATGCCGAAAATGGCTATTACCGCTTGCATACCGGCACCAAACACGCTGCCTTGTGTGGCCTTCACTCCATCAGTACGGGTAAGAAGGAGAATAAGGGCTGCGGTGGAAAGCATCAGGATTTCGATAACGTAAGGCATATCGAGCGGCTTGCCGTCGAACGAAGGACGGAGTCCGGGAATGGAGCCAAACAACACAATAAGCAAGGTAGCTGCTACAAAAAGGATGACAGACAAACGGGCATGTGCAAGGTTGTGCACATCCTTCAATTGTACATGTTCTTCTTTCAATTGACCTTCTTTCAGACGTTTCAGGTACTGAGGGTCGTCCATCAGCTCCTTCCCTACTTTCATGGAACATAGGGCTCCTACCAGTACGCCAATGAGGGTAGCGGGAATACAAATCTTGAGGATATCGAACAAGGTGATATTGAATCCGCCTAACAAGCCGAGCATGGCTACTGTAGCAGCAGATATGGGACTGGCGGTGATGGCTTGCTGCGAAGCGATGACGGCAATGCCCAAGGGGCGTTCGGGACGGATCTTGGTTTCGGCTGCTACCTCGGCTATAACCGGAAGAACCGAATAGGCCACATGGCCCGTACCGGCCAGGAAAGTAAAGGTATAAGTTACCAAGGGAGCCAACAAAGTGACGTGCGAGGGATGGCTGCGTAACAGGCATTCGGCCAGTTTGACCAAATAGTCCAGTCCACCGGCGGCCTGCATACACGAGGCGGCGGCAATGACCGCAGCAATCATCAACATGACATCGATGGGGGGTGCAGTGGGTTGCAAACCGAAAACAAAGGTGAGTATGGCCAGGCCGATACCGCCCATTACTCCCAAGCCAATGCCTCCTAAACGGGCACCGATGATAATGGCTGCCAATACGAACAATAACTGTATAATCATATATATAAATATAGGTGTTTAATTAGGAATTCCGTTTCAGATGGAGCGAATGGGTAATGCAGCGGGGCAATTCCTCCTGGTAATGGGTCACCATAATCAGGGTTTTGTCTTTCCGCTGGCAGAAGGTTTCTATAATGTCCTTTACCAAACGGCGGTTGTACATGTCGAGTCCGTGGAGGGGTTCGTCGAGTATCAACAGCGCAGGGTCTTTTACAAAAGCACGGGCCAGCAATACCAGACGTTGTTCGCCGCTGGAGAGTTTCAAGAAATCGCGTTCCTTCAGGTGGGCAATGCCAAAGATGTCCATCCACCATTCACAGATGCCCATCTGTTCGGGCTGAGGACGTTTGTATAGACCTACCGAATCGTGCAGGCCGCTGGCCACTATGTCAATGGCGGGCAGACTCTTGAGGTAGGCACGGTGCATTTCAGGACTTACATAGCCAATGTGTTTCTTGATTTCCCAAATGCTCTCGCCAGTGCCTCTCTTCCGGCCAAACAGCGAGATGTCGCATGCGTAACTTTGCGGATTGTCGGCACAGACCAAACTTAGCAAAGTAGATTTGCCGGAACCGTTGTCACCACTCAATGCCCATTTCTCGCCACGCTTCACCGTCCAGTCCAGTTCCTTCAGAATGGTACGTTCGCCGTAGCGTATGCTTACTTGGTTCAACTTCACCACTTCGTCGGCCTGGTAAAGGGCATCGCTGTAAGACAAATCAAGGATGCGTTGCTCTTTTTCTACGGAAAGTACCCGTACTGGGTCTGCTTCCCTATTCTCTAAATAGGCCGGCAGGGTTATTTTTTCTCCGCAGATAATATGGTCTGTAGGGACAACGTGGGTGATGAAGGGAGGAATATCGTCGGTCTTGGAAAGCACTAAGATAACTTGCAGATGAGTAACTTCTACAAGCCGCTGCAGGAGTTCCTGCAGCAACCGGCGGGTATTGGCATCGAAGCCAATGAAAGGATTGTCCATAATCAGCACCCTTGGGTTGCTCAGCAATGTCTTGGTAAGCTGGAATTTGCGGAGTTCCCCACTGGACAGCAATACAATGTGCTTGGGAAGCATTTCTTCTATACCGAACAGGTGGTAGAGGGTTTCCTTGAGTTGTGCATCCTTTGCTTCGGGAAGCAGTTCGCCCACAATGGGAGTCGTTTCCAGATCCTGTGAATTCCAACGCTGCTGGTAATAGTAGTTGCCGTCCGAATCGCCATACGAGTCGCGGAAGGTAATATACTTGATGTTGTCGCATACCAAAGGGGATGCCGAGGGCGAGAAATCGTACTTCACTTCGTTCATCAGTAACGGCCATCGGCCGGTGATAATATCCACCAACAGGCTTTTTCCGCCGGCATTGGGCCCTACAATGGCTATGTGCTCACCTTTTTCCATACAGAAATGGACCGGCTCCTTCATGCGGTATTGGGGGTGACGGGGCACTCCGTTTTCTATTTCTATTATCTTTCTTTCCATTTGTTAATCTCATTATTCCTTTTCATGTCATCCTGAGGAACGAAGAGGATGACACTAAGAACTTGCAAAGGTAGCAATAATCGCTCAAACAAGGGACAACAATCAGAAAAAAGTGATTTTGACAATTCTTTCAGTTAAAAGCAACACTGCCAACTGTCAAGAATACTTGCGGCAACAAAAAAAATAAACCATCTTTGCACTGCATCTGTTATGTTTTACGGAGCAAGGAGAAAAAAGAAGAAAATGAGAAAGATAAGAATCGTCATCATCCTGATTACAACACTCATGCTATGCAGCACAAGCATGGCCGCTACAAACGCACCTGCCCAACGGAAAAAGGTAGGATTGGTATTGAGTGGCGGAGGAGCCAAAGGAATGGCACACATCGGTGCTTTGAAGGTTATAGAACAAGCTGGTATTCCTATCGACTATGTAGTGGGCACCAGTATGGGCTCCATTATCGGCGGACTCTATGCCATTGGCTATACACCCCAGCAACTCGACAGCTTGGTAAGGGTGCAGGACTGGGGATTTCTGCTGAGCGACCGTACCCCCCGTAGCGACAAGAACATGGCCGAACGCGAGGCCGACGAAAAATACATCCTTTCCGTTCCTTTCAGCAAAATCTCCATCAAGGAAGTGGCCGGCGGTGTCATCAAGGGACAGAACATATCAAACTTGTTCAATGAACTTACTTTAGGGTATCACGACTCCATCGATTTCAACCACTTGCCCATCCCCTATGCTTGTGTGGCCGAAGATATTGTGACCGGTAGCGAAGTGGATTTCCATAGCGGCAAATTGGCAACAGCCATGCGGGCCAGTATGGCCATACCCGGTGTGTTTACTCCCGTGCGGCTCGACAGTATGGTATTGGTCGATGGTGGAACCATCAACAATTATCCCGTGAATGTGGCCAGGGAGATGGGAGCCGATGTGATTATCGGCGTGGATGTTCAGAGTAACCTTAAATCGGCCGGACAATTGGAAGGTATGGGCGATATCTTGGGACAGCTTGTCAATCTGATGGGACAGGACATGTACGAAAAGAACCTGAAGGAAACCAATACCCTTATCAAAGTGGATGTGGAAGGTTATTCGGCTGCCAGTTTCAACAAGACAGCCATCGATACCCTTATCCGACGGGGAGAAGAAGCTGCTGCCCTACAGCTCGATGCACTGAAAAGACTGAAGCAGGAAATAGGGTTGCCGGATAATTACAGTCCCCATCATGTGGCGGAATATCACCCCATTACGAAGGTGTATGTGCGGAACATTACTTTCAACGGTATAGACGAGGAAGACGAACACTGGATACTGAAACGGTGTGATTTGAAGGAAAATGCCTTTAACGATATCCCTCGCATAGAAGAGGCTACCACCATCATCAGGGCCAATACCAGTTACTCCAGTGCCAGTTACCACTTGGATAAGGTTACAGACGATGTCTATGATTTGAAATATATACTGAACAAGAAACAGGAGAATCGCATTAACATCGGGGCACGTTACGATACGGAAGAAACGGTAAGCCTGCTCATCAACGCCCGGACCATGTTCAATACGCGTCTGCCGTCGTATGCTTCCATCACCGCCCGTTTGGGAGAACGTTTCGGCGGAAAGCTGAGTTACGGAGTGGAAGTGTCGCCTTTGGCTACCTTTGGCTTGTCGTACCAGTTCCAGTACAACGATATCGATTATTACGAAAAAGGACACCGGTCGTTCAGCAATACCTTCCGTTACCACGTGGGCGAATTGTCGTATGCCAATGTGTGGCTGCGTAATCTGCGCCTTCATTTGGGTGTCCGTTATGAACTATACGACTACGACAAGTTCCTTTATCTGGACGAGAATACCTCGTGGGGCGACATCAAGACCGAGCATTTCTTTACCTATTTTGCCAATGTGCATTACGATACTTACGACAAGGCTTATTTCCCCAACCGTGGGGTGAATTTCCGTACCGGCTATACGCTTTATACCGACAACTTTACCCGCTACGAGGGACATACGCCTTTTTCGGCGGTGGCCGGTGCTTTCGAAGGGGTGATTCCTGTAAGCAACCGTTTCTCTATCCTGCCGTCGTTATACGGCCGTTTCTTGATAGGCAAGAATATTCCCTATTCCAAGAAGAATGCGTTGGGAGGCGATATTCTGGAGCAGTACCTCCCCTACCAACTTCCGTTTGCAGGTACCATGAATGTACACTTGATGGAAAACAGCTTGATAATCGGTGGAATGAAGTTCCGTCAGCGTATGGGGAGCATCCATTACCTGACATTAAGCGGCAGCTATGCTTTGAGCAGCCATAAGATCGAAGGTTTGTTCAGCGAGCAGAACATGTTCGGTTGTGCCATAACATACGGAGTGGATAGTATGTTCGGGCCGTTGGAGGCTACGCTGAACTATACTAACCACTCCGATAAAGTAGGTCTCTATATCAACTTGGGGTACAAGTTCTGATTATTGGTGCATAATCAGAGCCGATTGGGCAGGAACAGTTACCTCGGTACCGTTTACTTTGCCCATGCCCTTGGCATTGATCTTGCCATCCTTGCACACAATGGTGTAACTGCCCTTCGGCACACTTACCTTGGCGGCTTCCTTGCGGCTGTTGAAAGCCACTACAATGTTTTTCCATTCATCGCCGTTGGCATTGTCCTTCAGTATGAAGGCAATGAGGTTGGTACCTTCTACCGGCAGGAATTCCATGTGCTTGCGCACCATGTCGGCATCACCCATACGGAAGGAGGGGTGTGCCTTGCGCAGGGCAATCAAATCCTTCATATAGTTGAACACATCCTTGTAGGCCGTCTTGTTCTTCCATTCTATGGTGTTGATGCTGTCGGGACTGTTGTAAGAGTTGTGCACACCCTTCTTGTCGCGCATAACCTCGTCACCGGCAAAGATGAAGGGTACCCCCTGCGAAGTGAATACAAAAGTTTCGGCCAGCTTATGCAAGGCTATACGTTCTTCGTCGGTAGAGCCTGGGAGGGTGGATTTCAGGCGGTCGGCCAGACACATGTCGTCGTGGCAGCTTACATAACTGATCATCTGTGTAGGTTGGGCGGCCCAGGGCTTCTGGCTGTAGTTCACCGAGTCGTTGATTACTTGCGGATGCTCTATACAGCCCACCAAACCATACATGATGCTCATTTCGTGTCCCGGTTCACCAATCAGGAAAGCCCCGTCCTTATCGTCGTTGAAGGGACCACGGAGTCCGTCACGCATTTCGTCGCTGAATACGGCAATGCCCGGCATCTTGTAGGCATTGGCTTTCATGGCCAATTCTTCCTGTGGCATTTGCGGTGCGCTGGCGGCCCAACCTTCACCATATACAAAGATGCTTGGGTCAATCTTATTGAGTTCGGCACGAATCTGGTTCATGGTTTCAATATCGTGAATACCCATCAGGTCGAAACGGAATCCGTCTATGTGGTATTCGTTCACCCAGTGCAGCACCGATTCAATCATATATTTGCGCATCATGGCACGGTCGCTGGCTGTTTCATTGCCACATCCCGAACCGTCGGCAAACTTGCCTTCGGCATTGAAACGATAGAAATATCCGGGTACGGTAAGTTCGAAATTGCTGTTTTCGGTATTGAAGGTATGGTTATATACCACATCGAGTACTACGCGGATGCCGGCCTTGTGCAAGGCTTGTACCATTTGCTTGAATTCCTTGATGCGGACAGCCGGATTGTACGGGTCGGTGGCATAGGAACCGTCGGGTACATTGTAGTTTACCGGGTCGTATCCCCAGTTGTATTGGGCATCCTGCAGACGGCTTTCGTCTACCGATGCATAGTCGTATGACGGAAGGATGTGTACATGGTTCACTCCCAATTCCTTCAAATGGTCTATACCGGTCTTTTCGCCTTCGGCACTTTGGGTGCCTTCTTCGGTCATGGCCAGGAACTTGCCCTTATTGTTGATACCCGACAAGGCATCGATGGAGAAATCGCGGTGGTGCATTTCATAAATCACAATGTCGGCAAAGTTATTCAATGCCGGACGCACATCTTCCGCCCAACCTTCCGGGTCAGTAGTATCGAGGTCGAGGATGGCGGCCCGGCGTCCGTTCACTCCCACTGCCTTAGCCATGATACCCGGCGTATCGCCTAACCATTTGCCGTCCACTTTTACGTTGAAGGTATAGAATTTGCCGTTGAGGTCTTCCTGTACGGTAGCGGTCCAGGTTCCGTCAGCTCCCATTTTCATGGGAAGTGTCTGATAGGCAGAGCCTTCATGCCCCGATTCATAGAGCAATACCTTCACCTCTTCGGCCATGGGCGACCATAAAGCGAACTTGGTTTCGGTGGGCGAATACTCCATTTCGGTCAGTTCGCCTTCGCGTACCGGATAATTCTCGAATGAAAGGGCGTCTTTCTTGACAGATTGGCAACTGATTGCCGTAGTGACAATCGATGCCCAGATTACGTTCTTTACGTTCATAGATTACTTGATTACTTTATTAGGGTTCTTACTTATAAAATCTTTCCAACTGCTGTAGGCCTTGTTGGTTTGCGGACGGCTCATCTGCAGATAATGGCAATAGGCTGCAGCCAGTGCGTCCGTAGCATCCAGAAAAGGTCCTGTCATATCATCGTTCATCTTGAGTATCCGCTTCAGCATGTCGGCCACCTGCTCCTTGCTGGCCTGTCCGTTGCCGGTAATGGCCATCTTGATTTTCAGCGGTGCATATTCGGCAATGGGGATATCCCTTTCGAGGGCGGCCGACATGGCCACTCCCTGTGCCCTGCCCAACTTGAGCATGGACTGTACATTTTTCCCGAAGAAAGGGGCTTCGATGGCCAGTTCGTCGGGCAAATAAGATTCGATGATTCCCTGTACCCTTTGATGGATATGCGCAAGTTTCAGATAGTGGTTGGCATATTTGCGTAAGTCTATCACGCCTAATGTTACTACGTGTGGCTTTGAATCGACTATCTGCAACACTCCGTATCCCATGAGGTTGGTTCCCGGGTCGATGCCCAATATCACCTTCTCCTTGATAGGCTTGCTCACTTGATAACCTCCATCAGTGTGGGAAATCCCACCACTTTGTCCTTGAATACCTTCATCATCTCTTCGTTCAGCTTTATGCCCTGCTCGGTATGCCAGTGGTGCAGTGTGGCTGTATCCTCCACTTCCCATTGCAAGGAAAAACATTCGCTGTCGGCTTCCTGATGGCTCAGTATTTGGGTAAGCCGTGCATGGTTCAGTTTCCCGTTCTTTTCCACTTCGGGAATGTAGCATTCGGTCAGCCAGATAACGAAGTTCCGTGCATCGGCCATATCCACTTGAAAGGTAGTATTATATATCAACATAGTTATTCAGATTTCGCAATTTATGCAAAGGTACATAAAAAAAAGGAATTGCTCTACAAACGGAAGCATCTTTTACATAGGCTAACATATTTATTTGGATGATTCAAAATAAAATGCTTATATTTGTCAAATATTAGCTAATATCACTAAAATTTATTCATAATGAAACATTTATTTGTAACGGCAGCTTGTGCAGCTGCCCTGCTGAGCGGATGTGCTTCGGGTGCGAAGGACAACGGTAATCCGTTCTTGAGTGAATACACCACTCCTTTCCAGGTTCCGCCATTCGACGAAATCAAGATGGAGCATTACAAGCCCGCTTTCCTGCAAGGTATGGAAGAACAGGCCAAGGAAATAGAAGCGATTGTGAACAATGAAGAACCCGCTACTTTCGAGAATACCATTGTGGCACTCGACCAGAGCGGTAAGTTGCTGAGCAAGGTAAGCATGGTATTCTCGGGACTGAACAGTGCCAATACCAATGATGAGATGCAGGCCTTGAGCCGTGAGCTCTCTCCGCTCCTTTCCAAGCATAGCGACGACATTAACCTGAACCCCCAACTCTTTGCCCGTGTGAAGGAAGTGTACGAAAAGCGCGAAACATTGGGCTTGGACAAGGAACAGGCCAAGCTGTTGGAAGAAACTTACAAGGACTTTGAACGTAGCGGTGCCAATCTGGATGCAGAAAGCCAGGCCAAGCTGCGTGCCCTGAACAGCGAAATTTCCATGCTTCAGCTTACCTTCGGACAGAACATGTTGGCCGAAACCAATGCCTATACCTTGTGGATACAGGATGAAAAGGATTTGGCCGGATTGCCCGATAACCTGATAGCATCGGCAGCCGAAGCCGCCAAGGGAGCCGGAAAGGAAATTGGCTGGGTCTTCACGCTGCATAACCCCAGTGTAATGCCGTTCCTGCAATATGCCGACAACCGCGACTTGCGCGAACAAATCTTCAAGGCATACATCAACCGCGGCAATAACGGTAACGAAAACGACAATAACGAAGTGGTACGCAAACTCTTGAAGGCGCGTCTGGAAAAGGCCCGTCTGATGGGATACGAAGACTATGCTTCGTTAGTGCTCGAAACCCGCATGGCCAAGACATCAGAAGCTGTGTACAACCTGCTCGACAAGGTATGGACACCTGCCATTGCCAAAGCCAAGGAAGAATTGGCCGACATTCAGGCCGAAATCAAGAAGGACGGCAAGAACTTTACCGCCGAAGGTTGGGACTGGCGTTATTATGCCGATCGTGCCAAGCGTGCCAAGTATAGCATGGACGAAAACGAAATCCGCCCCTACCTGCAATTGGAAAACGTGCGCGATGGTATGTTCATTCTGGCCAACAAGCTCTATGGCGTGACCTTCTCCGCCCTCGAAAACATGCCGCTCCCCCATCCCGAAGCGCAAGTGTTCGAATGTAAGGACAAGGACGGTACACACTTGGGGGTGCTCTACATGGATTTCTTCCCACGTGCAAGCAAGCGTGGCGGTGCCTGGTGTGGCGGCTATCGTTCGCAGACTTACAAGGACGGCAAGCGCGTGGCTCCCGTAGTGACCATCGTGTGCAACTTTACCAAGCCATCGGCCAACCAGCCTGCATTGCTTACTGCCGATGAGGCCGAAACCATGTTCCACGAATTTGGCCATGCCCTGCACAGCCTGTTCAGGGATGTACATTATTATGGCATTGGTGGTGTTCCCCGCGATTTCGTGGAACTTCCTTCACAGATAAACGAACACTGGGTATTCGAGCCCGAAATGTTGCAGCAATATGCCAAGCATTACCAGACCGGCGAAGTGATGCCTACCGAACTGGTCGACAAGCTTGACAAGAGCGGCAAGTACGGCCAAGGTTTTGCCACTGCCGAATATGTGGCGGCTTCCCTCCTCGACATGGACTTCCATGTGTTGAAGGAAATTCCGGAAAATCTTGATGTGATGAAGTTCGAAGAAGAAACCTTGGGCAAGCGCGGTTTGCTGAAACAGATTCCTTCCCGCTATCGCACCACTTATTTCAACCACACCATGGGAGGCGGATATACAGCCGGATACTATAGCTACATGTGGGCCGAAGTGCTCGATGCCGATGCTTACGAGGCGTTTAAGGAAACCGGCAATATCTTCAATCCCGAAGTGGCCGACAAGTTCCGCAAGTATGTCCTCACTCCCGGCGGTATCGACGATGCCATGGACATGTACAAGAACTTCCGTGGAAAAGAACCCGGTATCGACCCGTTGCTGAAGAACCGTGGCCTGAAATAATAAAAAAAATGCTAACCTAATGAATAAATGAAAAAACAACCCAATGGACATCCTAAAGGCCTCTATCTGCTGTTTGTAACTGAAATGTGGGAACGTTTCAGTTACTACGGCATGAGGGCATTGTTCATGCTCTACATGACACAGGCCTTATTACTCAATAAAGAAGCCGCCTCCGAAATTTACGGTAGTTATACCGGTCTGGTATATCTCACCCCCCTGGTAGGCGGTTACATTTCCGACCGCTATTGGGGGAACCGCCGTTCCATTGTTTGGGGAGCCATTGTTATGGCCATCGGACAACTGCTGTTGTTTCTGAGTGCCTGCAATTACCAGCAAGTGGCATTGGCACAGCCCCTGATGATTGTAGGCTTGGGAGCCTTGATTTTAGGGAACGGATTGTTCAAGCCCAATATCTCTACCATGGTGGGCAGTCTGTATACCGAAACCGATAACCGGAAAGATTCCGCTTTCACCATCTTCTATATGGGAGTGAATGTGGGTGCCATGATTGCTCCCCTTTGGTGCGGATTGGTAGGGAATACCGGCCATCCGGAAGACTTCAAATGGGGATTCCTGTCATCGTGCATTGGTATGCTGATTGGTGCTACCGTGTTCCAGTTATTGAAGAACAAGTATTTGCGTACACCCGATGGACTTCCTATTGGAATGCCGCCGGTACATCCAGCAGTCATTGAAGAAGAAAAACCGAAAACAAGAGCCGCTTCGGGCAGCGTGTCTTACCGGCGGATTGCAGTCGCTTCGGCCAGTGCACTTTTGCTGGTCTTGCTGTTTTCCTTCAACTGGTCAGCCTTCGGTCAGCCTTCGGCAGACTGGTTCGAGGGGGTGGATTGGATAGGTTCCGTTATTTACGCTTGTGTGATAGTGGTACCCATTTTTATCATTACCGATCCTTCGCTCACCCGTTTGGAACAGAAACGCATCGGGGTTATCTATATCATTGCATTCTTCGTGATATTCTTCTGGGCGGCCTACGAACAGGCTGGGGCTTCGCTTACCTTTTTTGCCGACGAGCAGACCAATCGTGTTATCGGTGGCTGGGAAATGCCGGCTGCCTATTTCCAGTCTTTCCCGGCCTTGTTTGTCATCTTGTTGGCTCCGGTATTTGCCTCGTTCTGGTCGTTCTTGGGACGTAAAGGAGTAGAACCCGCTTCGCCTGTAAAGCAATCGATGGGCTTGTTGTTCCTTTCGTTGGGCTATTTGTTCATCGCTTTCGGAGTGCACGGATTGGAGCCGGGTGTAAAGGTAAGCATGTTGTGGCTCACCGGGCTTTACTTTATCCACACCATGGGCGAATTGTCGTTGGCTCCCATCGGCTTGTCTATGGTGTATAAGCTCTCTCCTGTCCGTTTCTCTTCTTTGTTGATGGGTGTATGGTATCTCAGTACATCGGCCGCCAATAAGTTGGCCGGTTTGTTGAGCAGCTATTACCCGGAAGAAGGGGTGGCGAAAAGTTTCTTGGGCTATCCGGTAGAAAATCTGTTCGATTTCTTCATACTCTTTGTATTTATGAGTGGTGTGGCGGCTGTCATTCTATTCTTATTGTCGGGCAAACTGAAGAAAATGATGGAGGGGGCGGAATAATGAGAACTACTTTGACTACTTAGATTTAAAACAAACTCTTAAGATTATGGAAGAAAAGAAATACGATTATCGCTCTTATGTAAAGGAGGAGGTAAACAAATCCAAACAGGAAACGGCATTGAGAAACTGGAAACGGAATCTGATAGGAATCAGCCTTTCTACTGTATTGTTCCTCGCATTGATATTGGCTGTATTTTGTGGGGTGAAGTTTACTAACAATCTGCCCATGTTGGGTATCATAGCTTCTATGACCGGAGTATTCTACTTCAGTCGTGAACTCCGCATTCTGCCCAAGGGACAGTTCATTGCAACCGGAGTAAAGGCCGGTTTGTGCTGGTTGATGGGAATCGCCTATGTCATTCTGCATCAAGGCTCTTATGATGCCATGGACGGTGTTTTACTGATGGTGCTCTTCGGGCTTCCGTTGCTCGATTTGCCCAAAGTGTTGAAGGCTTGGAAAGAAATGAAGGAATAATGAAGACCACTCTCCTATCTCCCGACAAAGACCCCATGGGAACTGCCATTGCCGACTATTTCCGTCGGGGCAAGGCAGCGAAGTTGCGTGTGTTTTCCTCCCAGTTCGATGAAGACGAAATTCCGGTGCACCAACTGTTCCGTACTTACGACGAGATGCCTTTGCTCGAACAGAAAGCCCTGCAACTGGCTCAAGGAAAGATTTTGGATTGTGGTGCCGGTAGCGGATGCCATGCCCTTGCCTTGCAGGAAATGGGGAAAGAAGTACAGGCCATCGACATTTCTCCCTTGTCGGTAGAAGTAATGCAGCGACGGGGTGTGAAACAGGTTTGTCAGATTAATCTGTTCGACGAAAACTACCTGGAGAAATTCGATACCATTCTGATGCTGATGAATGGTTCGGGCATCATTGGTAAGTTGGCAAATACGTCGCTGTTCTTTGTGAAAATGAAACAATTGCTGAATCCGGGCGGATGCATCTACATGGACTCCAGTGACCTTCGATATCTGTTCGAAGACGAAGACGGTAGTTTCCAGATCGATTTGGCCGGCGATTATTATGGTGAAATCGATTTCTCCATGCGGTACAAGCAGGTAAAGGGAGATACATTCAACTGGCTGTATGTCGATTTCCATACCCTCTCCCATTATGCCTCGGAAAACGGATTTACCGCCGAACTCATTGCCGAAGGCAATCATTACGACTACTTGGCTTGTCTGAAAATGAAAGTTTAGATCGAAATCTTGTCATTCAATCGACAAACC